>JBFESJ010000018.1:0-26184 GCA_041548585.1 Desulfobacterales bacterium
CCTGGACAAGTGAGATCAAATAAGGCTTCGGACAAATAAAAGGGTGTGAAATTCGAGGCTAAATTTTTATTTCAAACAATACTTTCGGGTCGTTTGGACCATTGTAATCCAGCGATACCCGAATGCCGTCAATTTCTGCACGGCCAGGCGAAATTTTGAATCCAATTTTTTTATGGAATTCGATCGATCCTTTATTTACGGGCGACGTGCTGGCCCGGATTGTATCGCGGCTGTTTGCTTCGCAAATCCCAAAGAACCGATGATACAAAAATTCTCCAATCCCCATACCGCGATAATTCGGATGGACTCCGACAAAATGGATGTACCCTTCGTTTGCCTTTGACTGTGATAGAAAACCGACCAAGAAAGCAACGAGGTCATTACCTTTTTCGACAATGAATGATGTGTCGCAAAAATGGATGAGAAACAGTTTCGGCAACATCTTTGTCAGGTCTCTGCCACCCCACCAGTCTTTCATAACAGCGATGATTCGTTGGTGGTCTTCCGGCGTGCTGTTCCTGACGATTAGATCTTTTGGCAATTCTGATATCATAAGGATTCTCTGTCCAATACACAACGGGCCATTATCTAAAAGCGAATTTCTTTGAGCGCCCGACATAACGTATTACGTTGATGGACTGTTGCATATACGGAAATCAAACACAAAAATGTGCGATAGCAAAAATGATCGTGGCTTTCGGGATCAGAAAGAACGCGGATATGTTATGGCTTCACGGATTACTGAAACGGATCTGAGACCTAAATATGATTTCACAATACGATTTTATGTCTACTTCTTCAGTTTTGCAATCATTTCCTCGACTTCTTCATAACCCTCTTTATAGAACTTGTCTTCATCGGGATCTAGCTCGTGTAATAAACGAAGAAACTCTCCGGCATGCTCTTTTTCCTCATTTGCAATGTCAATGAGAACTTCCTTGGCAAGCGCATTGTCTGTGCTTTCGGCGGTCTGTTGATACAGCTGTATGGCTTCATATTCAGCAGCAATCATAAAACGGATTGCACGCACCAGTTCTTCGTTTGTAAGTTTCCGGTCACTTTTCAACACGGTGAATGGGTTGCAGAATTCTGGCATTTTTATCTCCTTTCATTTATTCGAATCGTTCACAACGTAGGCGTTGCCCACAGACGCCTTCCATTTAATCATGGTTGTTGTTTTCTGATCCAAAATCTCATTATTGGCTGTTGATTCGAAAAACGCTTCATAGGTTTGTTTTTGTTTTTCTGGTAACATTTGTTTCCCTATTGGTTCAGGTGATGCGTTATTGTTTCGCTTCGTAAGTCGGTGCATTCGGAGGCGACTTTCCCCTGAGCACCTGATGATAATACTGATATGTAAGGGGTGTGCCTTTCTTCAGGATTTCGCTGCTTACAACATCGCCGACAAAAATCGTGTGGGTTCCAAGATCGATCTGATCCATAACTTCAGCTTCCAATACGGACAGGGCATGCTCGGTGATCAGGGGGCAACCGGTAATACCTTCTTTGAACGCCACTTTGGATAATTTGTCGACATCTCTTCCTGACCGGAAGCCGAAAGGACCTAAAAACGTCATGGGCGTAGATTCTTCCAACACCGTAGCGGAAAACACTTTGCTTTTCAAAATGAAATCGTGGGTAAGATTTTTTTTGTTAATGATGACCGCTACGCGCGGCGGTTCTGAGGTGACCTGTATTACCGTGTTCACCACTTGACCGTTCAATCGACCTTCACTGCTGGATGTCACAATATACAAGCCGTAACTCAAGTCACGAAAAACGGCCCGCTCGATTTTTTGTTCCATAACGCAACGCCTCCTCAAGTTCGAACGTTTTATCAAAAAATTAAAATTCTTGAACCCTCTGATATTCCATAGGTTCTAATTAAACGTTTTTATTCGGGGCATCAAGAATGCCGATACGCTCCAGGTATTCCTTAACTTCTTCTACACCGTTGACCTTTTTTGCAATCAGTCCAAGTTCTTGAGCACTTTTAACATTGATTTCATTGTCGTCCAAGAAGAGTATCCTGGACGCATCACAATTTAGCGTCTGTAACACATGCTCAAATGACTCGGGATCCGGTTTCAATTTGCCGGTTAGATGGGACGCAAACAGCTCGCTAAACATCTTATCTATTCCCATTTCATCGATGAGTCTGGGCCAGTGCAATGCATTGGTATTGCTCAAGCAGGCCAGGGAATAATCCTGGCTCAGTCTTTCAATAAGACGTGATGCACCGGGATATAATCTTTTCGGCCATTGGGTAAATGCAGTAAGGAATTCATTTCGTCCTACAGATAAATTCATCTCGTCAATCAGTTCATCTGCAAATTGCTCTGGCGTGGAACGACCCACTTCAAAGGAACGCACAACCGAAGAGCTGAGCCATGCGTCCCAAAGTTCATCGATACTCAAGTTATTTTTCATCCACTTGAGCATTTCTGGAGTTCCGGTTACTTCAACTAATACTCCTCCCAAATCGAATAAGATTATGTCAATTTGTTTCATTATCATTCCTGTTAATCTTTGATTGTCATCTCTCTGAGAAAATGCACTGAATTGGCGAAGCCTTAGGCGGTGCGAATGCCAAGTAAATCAAATAAATAATATTTTCCCCCCATTTTGTTTACGATCAATTGTGATTGTAATCCCTTTACTATATTTTGTCCCTCAACAAGTCCTTCAGGCTCGCGAACGGTTTGTAGCCGGAACGTGGCTCTTGATCGCTGCTCGGCGCCGCTTCGTCATACCATTCCGCAACCTGATCCCGCGAGTGCTCATTATCGTGACAGTAGATACACAGCAATTCCCAGTTGCTGCCGTCAGGCGGATTGTTATCGTGGTTGTGATCCTTGTGATGGACTGTGAGCTCTCGAACTCTCTTGCCTGAGAATTCGCGCCCGCACCGGGCACAGATCCATGGAAACATCTTGAGCGCTCGCTCCCGGTAGGTCTTCTCCCGACGGTTCCGGTCGTGTCGAGCCTCGGCGATGATATCCCGCGGCCTGTCGGTCTTTGTGCGCGCTTTCTTCGATGACATGTGGGTTTCCCTCCAGTCATTGGTATAGTTTAAACTTAACGTAGTGCTCTTCGGGAGGCCGTGAAGTCGCCCGAATCCGCATCAGCAGAATGTTGGCACCGCTAATCAGACAGATAGTATTCTAACGTTGAAACGATTCTGATTTTTTTAATATGGGGATTGTTTTTGTCCCTATTTCTAATCGAAAATTGGCCTTGTCTTGCCTTTTTTATTTTTCCCAACTTACTGTTGGAATCCTTTGCAAATTTTTCAGCAACTTCTCTTGCTTTGGTTGTGGCCTCTTCCACCATGATGGGTTTAATTTCATTCAATCTGGTGAATAAGTATTCAGTCGAATTTTGGTATCTATCACCTGTAAAGGCAATTCCTTTTTTTCCAAGCTCTGCCAATTTGTTCATTGCAGATCTAACATCTTTAATCTTCTTGGAATATACCGTTATTGTTTGTGTGGCGGTATATCTAAATTCAATCTTTGATTTTTCGTAGCCTTGCGAAAGTTTATCGATAATACCGGGCGGAGAAATTGTTATTTCTTGTTGTTCAAATCCATTGTCTTTTAAAAAGCCGATGATTTCCTTCGTATCCCTTTCAATGGATGCATACAATTGTGCTAACTCATTGTCTGCGGATGAAAAATGAATCGGCCATAACGCAATATCCGCAGGATATTCCTTTTCCGAAAGTCCTTTCACGGTCACGGTGCGCTCATACGCTTTAAACTTCATAGCGCTTGAACCCAAAAAGAACCCCAAGAAAGCCAGGCCCAACAAAATACAAATACCTAAAATAAATGCACTTTTATAATTATCTGCCGGCATATATTTCTCCTTTTTGCGCGCTCGTACAAGAGATCAGATTACCATATTGATCTCACAAGGCACACCTCGTAAGATATTTGGAAGTCGCCAAACAATCAAACCACAGATGATATTACAAGTCATCTCAAAAACACATCTAACGCCCCATTCTCCTTTTACTGTTTAACTTTAAATGGACAAAATAATATCGCCCACAGACTACCGCCAGAATGCCTCCAAGTATCATTATGGCTGAAAGTGTTAGACTGAGAGTGATTTCCTCAGAAAGAAATATAACGCCCCCCAAAGCTGCGATAACGGGAACCAACAGTTGAACCACAGCAGCTTGGGTGGCTGAAAGTCCACCGAGTGCGATATACCACATTGTGTAACCGATTCCAGACGCAATGCCACCCGACAATACAGCCAACAATATCCCCTCGGTTGAATAATGTGTGTTTTGAATCGCAATGATCGCCAAAACAATAACAAATGGAATAGTACGTAAAAAATTATAGGCCGTATCCATAAGTGGATTCACTGAATCTCGCCCCTTAAGGGTATAAATACCCCATGAGATACCGGCTATAGTCATAAAAGAAAAGCCTATGACTGACGGTGAGGTTACTCCTGGTGAAACCAGATATACAAATCCAATGAATGCAATTGATACACCTATCCATTCTGCTATATGCAATCGATTTCCCGAAATAAGAGACAGTAATATCATCGTTATCTGAACCGAGCCAAACAAAATGATCGCTCCGGTTCCTGTGTCCAACGTAATATAGGCAAAAGAAAATGTAACAGCATAAAGAAATAACATTAAACTGGCAGGCCAGCTACCTTTAATGGCTGAGCTATTTTTATTGCTGCTGATTTTTAGGATTACCAAAAGAACAATAGCGCCGGATAACAGACGTATTACCGTGAAACTGGAAGCATCAATGGTTTTTTCGCCCAAGGCCAATCGGCACAGCACTGAATTTGCGGCAAAAGCAATAAGCGTGAACCCGGTAAATATAAGGGTTTTTATGAATAAACGACCGGGTTTGTTTGTCAAAAAAGTCTCCAGACAATACACGTAAAGCTCACCAATGGCGAAGGCAGCGCAGTGCGAACATTCCCATTCTCTTTCACATGATGCCATGCTCCGGGATATTCTGTTCTAAGTGGCCGTGACATACTGTATTATATAATCTTTGGCCTTTTGTGGGTCAATAGTAGACTTGACCCATTTTACGTCGAACCCTGTTTACAGAGACGGAAAAACGTCGGCGAATAAGAAGGAGAGGCAGCGAAGCAGACGGCTGGCCGTGGTACATATTGCCAAGAAAGCGCTTCGGCTTTCGGATAACGAATATCAGGACGTGATTACATATTGGTGGAGATAGATCTTCTGCGGCGATGTCCATCTCGGAGCCTGGGGATTTGGTGTGAAACGCATGTCAACCTCAATCCCATAACATTCTTACGCCGGTTGAATTGTGGCTTACAGGTTTCGCTCGTTCTCTTTCAGGGTACTTACATAAATGGAGCTCTTTTTCTTAAGCGTATACTGCTGACGGATTTTTCTGGTCTTCGAAAAATTATCCCCCTGTTCCAGCTGTACCATTTGATAAAAGTCACACCGTTCGCAGTCGCATTGTTTTGATGAAAATCCTTCTTGCACTCTTCCAAGACAAAGGGTCCCCGATACTGCCCAGCAGACACGCCCACCTTTCTTGCCCTCGTTAATACCTTCAAATGCCGGGTCTTCCGCAGCGGGGCATACGCCCAATTCATCTACGAAATCACCGCCGGGCTCTCTTCCGCATTGCATAAACTCCCAACAATTGGCTTTTGGCCCATTTTCCCGCCGTCTCTTGAGAGGTCGAATTATCAGGTTTAAATGGTCTTTGTATTTTTTTCCGACTTCACGCTTCAAATTGGCCAATATGAGTGCCCGCCGGATTTCCCGGGTGTCCTGCAATTTACATCCCTGCTGCGTTTGAACCAATTTGAAAAAGCTGCATTGTTTGCAATCGTTAAGTTTCATTGCAAACGTACCCTGAGCTTTTCCTTCACAAAATGTTCCTGAAATCGCCCAGCAGGCACGCCCTCCGCTCTTGCCCTGGTTAAAACCATCGATGCTCGTTTCAAGCGCAGCCGGGCATATTCCGAATTCGGACACATTGTCGCCGCCAGGCTCTCTTCCACACATATTGAATTCCCAGCAATTCATTTTTGACATGTTCATTTCCTTTTTATCAGCTAAAAATATCCTTAATCAATGCGTAATCCCCGCAACATCTGCCCGGAAAAGTTGCGAACAATCACAATACACGCTCTCTCTTCCAAGTTTTGACCAGATGATTTTTTAAGTTAAGCGGCTATAATATTAGCCATTGTTTCAAAAATTATGCCAATTCCATTGAACGTTGAGATATCGCATCAGAGATGGGTTTTTTTCGCTATTTAAACCATATTCGCCTCAAATTTTCGGACAATTACCCGTCCATTTTGGAATTAAACTTTCCAAAATGGACGGGTAATTGTCGATATCTGTTCTTACGATGGGGGCTGACACCTGGATGTGCGGTAAGCGGGGAGGGAGGGGATGACGAACATCAGAGATGCGGTTTACCCCAAAGCCATCCGATGCCCACCATGAACAAAAAGCAATTGCCCCGTAATCCAGGCTGCCTGATCAGAGGCAAAAAAGATCACCGCATTTGCGATGTCTATGGGCAGACCGATTCGCCTTAATGGGATATCCGGAATAAGATCCTTTTCTATATCAGAAGAAATATATCCGGATTGAACCGGGCCCGGCGATACAATATTGACAGTGATTCCGTATGGGCCCAATTCGGCCGCTGCACTTCGGCTGAACGATTCCAAGGCATATTTGCTGGCACGATAAGATACTTCTTTTGGACATCCCCACGCACAATCGGCACTGATGTTAATGATCCGGCCCCAATTTACGTTTCTTTCAATGATTCGTTGTGCGAATTTGGCCATGAGCATGACAACGGCACGTGAGTTTACCGTGAAATGTCGATCGTGCGTTTCAACGTTGATTGTAAAAATCCTTGGTCCTTTTTCCCACAGCTCACCCATCTTTTTAGAAGAATCCGACGGAATGAATGTGTCCGCCACATATTCTGCGGCATTATTTACAAGAATATCAATTTGCCCAAATGCCTTCTCCGCTTTTTCAAACAATCGCGTAACGTTTTGATGATCTCTAAAATCTCCGTCCCAATGCTCCGCCTTTCCACCGGCTTCCCGGATGGATGCAGCCACTTCTTCGGCACTCTTTCTCTGCTGTTCAAAGAAGAAGGGCAATCCTGGTTCATGTTTCCGGCTGTCAGATGGAAAATCGACCTCTTGGCGATATCCATGAATAAAAACTTGAGCACCATGGGTCGCAAATTCCCTGGCGATCGCTGCACCAATTCCATAGGGATTGTTGCCACCGGTTACCAGTACAACTTTTTCATTTAATCCAGGATCGATCATATCCGTCATCCTATCGGCATATTTCTGAAGATATTCAAGCCTTTTCCCCGTATTCTAAATTCGCCTTCCGGATTGGTGCGCGTTTCAAAATAATCGTAATATTTTCTCTTGGGCTCAATGGACAACCTGATAGGCTCGGTAAACCAGACAGCTGAAACGACGACACCTTCAATGGGTCTCCGCGTATCAAAATCTACTATTTTTCCACAAATGTCATGATCATTTCGAAAGAAATCAGCACTAAAAACAACAGGTCTAAATACCATAAACAACAAGATCAGGCCCACCATATCCATAAAGGTTTTAAGATATTTGCTGGGAAAAAACATTTGACAATCATTTCTCATTATAAGGCGTAACGTGGTGCTTACCCGGCTGGGATTGGGCGGCAGCAAAACCCCAGGCGGTGTTCAGCAGATGGTTGGCCATAGTCGTTCATTTTTTATTCTTCAAAAATAGTAAATTCCTTAAGCTTTTTTATCTCTTCAGAACCCAATAACATTTCCAGCATGATCATTACGACGCTCAAAGACTGGGAAGGGCCGGCACATGAGATTATTCTATCATCAATTTCAATAGGTTTGCCGGTATATTGGCAACCATGTTCCCTTAAATACCCTGGGTTATCATGATTCTTGCTGAAAGGATACGTGGTGGCCCTTTTTCCCTGCAATAGGCCGGCTTTCGCAACCGGTAATATTCCAACACACATGGTGGCTATAATTCCCCCGCTGTTGTATATTGATTCAGCGAGATCAAGAACTTTAACATCATACGCTTCATCAAAACCATAGCCATGAAAGCCACCCGGAATTGCCAGCGCTTCATATTCTTGGGGATTGACATCATCAACAAGAACATCCGTATTTATTTTCAGACCAAACCGACCCGTAACTTCTTTATGAAATCCCGTTACAGAAACATCGACCTTTTGAAGATGTTCACGATAATACGTCCAGCCACAAATATCGATAATCGAAGCGGCCTCTAAATCCTCAAAACCACGGGCAAGAAATAATAATACCTTTTTACGATTCATTTCCCTCTTTCTTAAATTATGGACAGCGACACAGCCCAGCCGCCCGCCGACGAGTTTGGCAACCAAGTTCGTGCGGTGTAAGGTGGTAAACCATTACCGTAGGGAACCCCTTATTTTTAGGATCAGCTTTCTATAAAATCTAGCACCTTGGATAGTTGTCAATATTGAGTTTAATTGCCTTGCCAAGCCAATCAATGCATTTTCCAAGGTGACGCATATTGGCTAATCCTTCTTTATCTTCAAGCACCTCTCCTTTGTTCAGGCCAAAGCCCATATTCCAGTAGGTTGAGCCAGGAATGATCATCCTTGACATTTGGAACATATGGTTGATGGTATCATATGCATGGGTGGCTCCGCCTCGTCTGACCGCCACCACCGCTGCCCCTATTTTCCCGGAAAAAGCGTTATTGTTAGCAAAAGCGACATAACCTGCCCTTTCAATCAATGCCTTTAAATCCGCAGATACAGCTGCAAAATAGGTTGGCGAGCCCAGAATCATAGCATCAGCCCTTAGAATTTTTGAAAAGATATCGTTAAAATTATCCTTATTATTTGCACACCGACTGTCTTGATTTTCAAAGCACTTCCCACAGGCCACACAACCGCGAATTGCTGTTCCGCCGACCTTTACAAGCTCTGTTTCCCAGTCAGCGTCATGTAGTTCGCTGAGTACCTCCTTTAGGAGCAATTCGGTATTCCCGCCCTTACGTGGACTTCCGTTTATGGCGACTGCGTACATAGCGATCTCCCTATATTTTATTTTTTAAACGATGTTTGTAAGAAATTAGAGCTAAGTTAATATCTTTCTGTGGCCCGACCCTCATTCCTACTATGCGGCCCTCATTCATGCTATAAAATGATAATCGAATAGGTGTCCCTGAAGTTTTCTTGTCCCCAAAACACCTCTATTATTTTAGAATTTATAGCGATGTGCGGAAGCCTACATATTTCGCAACCGAGATGCCCATTTTCCGTCATCCAGCTTATTGGCAATGCTGGTCGCCAACTCAAACATGTAGGTATTGGCATCAGATGCTTTTTCAGCCTTTGCATAGACCTGCCTGGCCCATGGGGTATCAGAAAAACGCTTTAAGATGCTTTCGGCTAAATAAATAAAATCTCTTGTTTCTCTAAACTTATTCTCGGCAGAGTTGTGTATTTTCCGGAGAAGGTCATCGTCAGCCGTTTGCTTCTGGACTTCGGATATCAGATTTTCGTAATCATCCCGATTATTGCAATTCGCTTCGGCCTTGTTGTAGATGGACGTTGCCCACTCCTTATCGGATAGAATGTCAAGCACAGCCCATGCGACTATGGTGTACCCAAATATATCTTGACCTTTCTCCTCAGCCTTGCCCAAAAGTTTTTTGGCCCAATCTTGATCGCCCAATTTTGCCAAAATCATACGGGCCAGTTTGATAAAATCTGTCTCTTTTTCGCATTGTTCTTCTAATCCCGAATAGATATTCTTAACCCATTCTTTATCTTGCAAGGTGGTAATTATTCCATCTATCAAATCATTATATTTGTGGGAATCATCGCATTTTTCGAGCTGTTTTTCATAAATGGTTCGGATCCAATCTGCATCGTTGAGATCAGAATAAATGGCACCGGCTAGATGGAGATATTCAGGGAAATACGTGCACACGCCTTCAGCCTTTTTGTAAAGCTTTCTGGCATAATGCGTGTCAGCTGTTTTCTCAATCACCTCATGAGCCAAGACAGACAGGGATTTGCTTGTTTCGCATTCTTGTTCCCGCCCAACATATTCTTTATAAAGATCTTTGTGAGCCTCACGCTTTTCGAGTTGATCATTAATGGCACTAATCCACTGCTGATCGTCTGAGTACTTGAGGATTGCATCGGCAGTCTTTTTAAAATCATCCACGGTATTTACGAATTGTTCTGCTCGTTTTAGCTGGTCAAATGCGCCTTGTTTATCATCAATTTCGTCAGCCAAAGCAGCTGCAACCGCCACCACCTTACCGGAATCTTGGGTTGTGCCGGCTGCCTTTTTGTAAACACTGCCGGCAAAAGCAGCATCACCTGTATCTTTGAAGGCGGCTTTGGCCAGTTTGATGAAATTTTCATAGCCGCTAAATTTGGTTTCCGCAGTTTTATAAACTGTCAGCGCCAGTTCCTTATCGTTAAGTTTGCTCATCAACGATTCTGCAAGTTTCATCAAATCATTGCCGCTTTCGAGCTTTCCTTCAGATTTTTTATAAATTGCTCTGGCATATTCTTCATCTTCCAAATCAGCGACGGCAGACTCGGCCAATTTTATCAGGTCAATTCCTGAATCAATCATATTCTCTGCCTTCTCATAAATTGATTTGGCCAGGTCCCTATCGGAAAGATTATCCAGAACACCCTTTGCAAGCACCCCAAAATCATTTCCGGTTTTGCAGGTTTCAACAGCCTTATCGTAGACTTCCTTTGCCAAGTTCTTATCGTCAAATACGTCAAGCACACTCCGGGCATATTCATTATAGTCCGCAGCCGTGCTGCATTTATCCAGTGCCTTGTTCGCGGTCTCCTTGGCCAGCTCCGGGTCTGAAAGTACCTCATTGATGCTTTTGCTAAGATCCAGGAAATCTTTAACCTTGACGCATTTGTCTTGGGCGGCGGAAAATATTTCTTTGGCGGCTTCGGCATCGCCCATATCTGATGCTGCTTTGCCAAGGTTTACGAACTCCTGGGCATTCATACAATAATCCCTGCCTTGCAGCAGATATTCGTTTGATTTCTCTTTATCCGCCAATACCTCCAATGAACCCCTTGCAAGGAATATAAAATCATCCGTGGTTTCCGCCCACTCCACACCTTCTTCAATAAGATTCGCAGCCCATTCCTTATCTGACAGCTCATCAACGACTTCCTTTGCTAATTCAACAAATTCTTCCGTAGTTTCGCTATCTTCTGCTTTTTCTTCTAATTCTTCCCTGGTAGCCATTTCCCCCTCCTTTCTTTGTTCCTTAGAACTGAAATCTTTGCTTTTTTTGCAAAACGTTAAACGTTATAATTGAGATGTCCTCAAATTCCTTAGTCGTCATTTTGCCCAACCAAGGGGGCAAGCGAAGCGCATCCGCAACCAAAAGGAGCGGTGTCTGCTCCATCGAGTTGAAAACGACAGGTCAACGATTATCTCCTCTCAGCGCATTCCTTGAAGCTCTATCCACAAGAGTAAAAAGCCTGTCAATATCATCTTTTTGATTGGATGCCTGATGTCCACGCAGTTTAACGAATTCACAGTCCAACTGATCGGTCATTCTATAAAATTCCTGATACAGCTCATAATTGCTGAGGCGCTTATTTTTCTTTGAACGATAATCATTTTGCTCCAACCGATCACGTCTTCCCTGTAAACCCATGATGTTTTGAGAATCCGTATACACTATCACCCTTCTCCCCAATGCTTGAATATCGCTTAGCGCCCATAATAAAGTCTGCAATTCCAGTTTCGTTGAAGACGTATCCTCAAATCGCCTGACTTTCACGCGCGGCCTCAACGAATCCAACGAAAGTCCACGTTCAGACACAGCGAGGTAAGCCCCATATCCAATATTTGAATGCGTATTCACACTTCCATCCGTAAATATCATCAGTTCATCCATAAAAATATTACTTTATTTCATAAAACGCTATAGTTGAATTACACCCAAGATCCAAACTTTTCGCCAGTAGCTGCACCATTTAAGTGGAGTCATATTTCAAAAATGACAAAAAAAGCTCGTCCTCAATGTCATGGTGATGCCAGACAAATTCGCCTTTCAATTTAACAAGCTTCACGTGCTGGTTATTTAACTCACCAACGATTCTGGGTTTCCAGTACTCGTTAAACGTGCCAAGCTTTTCAAAAATATTTATTTTTTCCATTACCTTTCCTATGATTTTTTTACGATACCGTGGTTCATTACCATCATGAGCGGATAACGTGCAGGTGAGCAGCTGCATTTAACAAATTGAGCTCAGAATGCTTCTGAAATCAGAAAAACTTCAATTGCTTGAGGTGCTATATAATTACCGTCTGCTCCACCGGCTGGTTAGTGGGCAGCGGGAGTCTATTTTTCAAGCCATTCAATTGCAGATAATTCATCTGTAAACATCTTGCCTTGATATCCAGCATTATGGAGAACTGTCTCCACGAACCTGTAATCAGCCATATTTTCTTGGCTGACAACCAAGGCATGTTTAGATTGAGACTTAAACCCCAATTTTTTGGATTGTTTATATACCATTTCGTAGTGGTTAAATAAGTTCGTTCGGTTGTGTGCGCAGCGCAAATCAAAAAGGAACTTGTCGATCCTGCATTCGTTAGCTTTTTCCGCTGTTTCACCTATAAAACCTTTCAACAGTTCTGCTGTCACCTGCTCGTAAACACGGATATGCAAATATGTCTTGCGGTCAGAAACAGAGATTTCGTATTTCATAATCAACTCCTCCTAATGGACGCGAGATGAGCTGCACCCCCCGAATGGCGAATGGGGGTCGGGCCACGCTATCTTATTAATATTTATGTATTATCGCCCCAAAAATAGGTGTTTTTAGTTCTATAATCGCTATTTTCAGGGGTAAAATCACTAGGGTAAGGAACCGTGCTTCACGAAGATGATATGACCCTCTCGACTCCCCAACCTTGCGGCTCTTTGCCCTTGCCATCCGCCCGTGTTTTTTCTTAAAAGTGTGTTTTGGGGGCTAAAAATGGCCATTTAAGGCCTTATATAGCGCAGAATCAGAACGTTTTATATATTATTTCAATATATTGCTGTGGCCCGACCCCCATTGTCAATTAATATTTCGATTAAAATTCTCTATTGACAACAGACAATTCATGGCGCACCATATGCACAAAAAGTACCATTTGTACATATCAAACGATCGAGGTGATTATCATGCTTAAAAAAATAACAACTGCTGATGCAAGAAAAAAATTTGCTACCATTATTAACCAGGTAGCATTTGGCAATGACGCCTTTGTTCTAACTCGTCGGGGTGAACCTATTGCAGCTATTGTTTCAATGAAAGAACTTAAATTGTTACAAGATTTAGAAGACCGAATTGATATAGAAGATGCGTGGAAAGCTAAAAATGAGCCCGGTGAGCCGATCCCCTGGGAAGAGCTGAAAAGGGAACTCGAACTTTGAAATATAGGATAAAGGTCAAGAGGTCTGCGGCAAAAGCGCTTAAAAAGATTCCTAAACCTGACCAAAAACGCATAAGCGAAAGAATTGACAACCTCGCTGAAAGCCTTCCGAACCCGGATACAAGCAAGATGAAGGGAAACAATCCCTTTCATAAAATTCGGGTCGGAGATTATCGGATCGTTTATGAGATTCAAGATGATGTCCTCTTGATTCTGATTATCAAAATCGGCCACCGCAAAGATATTTACAGACACTTCATCTAATATTCACACCTTTATTCCTTCAGCCATATAACGACAGAATTCAGCCGCCCCTGGAGCGTAGGGGAACGGGGTCGGATGGAATGACAGGTTAACGCTACATAAACCACAGGTAATAGACAATGCCTTTATTCCACTTAGCGCAAGTTTGATTAGTTTGCCTTCTTAACAAACTTCGTCAGAATTACAATCTGCTGGCCATTTACACGGCCCTCAATATGCTCAGGGTTATCCGCAACCAGCGAAATTCCGCGTACAACTGTGCCACGCTTAGCCGTAAAGTTAGCCCCTTTTACATTTAAATCCTTGGTTAGTGTTACCGTGTCACCTGCTTCGAGTACCACGCCGTTGCTATCGAAATGTTTGACTGCATCTTCGTCACTTTTCTCCTCGCCCGTCGCTTCCGCCCAAGCTTGGGTGCCTTCATCTAAATAGAGCATATCCAGTAGGTCCTGCGGCCAGCCTTCAGTGCTTAGGCGCTTAAGCATACGCCATGCCATCACCTGCACCGCTGGTACTTGGCTCCACATACTATCATTAAGGCAACGCCAGTGATAAACATCAACTTTTTCTGGATTTTCAATTTGTTCGCGACAAGTTTCACAAATAAGTGCGCACTCATCAGCACTACCATCTGAACTGGGTGGAACTTCATACACACCCAAGCTCTCTGTTGCGCCACACAATTCACATTTAGATTCACTACGTGCATGTAATGCTTTTTCTGTACTCATTGTTTACTGCCCCTCAAAGTTGGATACGTACATTATGCCAAAAACTGGGCGTCCTATTGTTCTTACCAAGAAAAGGAAGACGAACGTTGACTCAACCTTCAGATTTTCCTTCATTCTTAGCGCTAACGTACTGCTCACTTGACGCAGACGATCACCGAAAAATTTACAAAAACGCTATGAAATTCCGCAAAACAACAAATAATTAAAAGCGGCACAGCTTCTGCGGTCGAGTGCAGCAGATGGTTGTTTAATAAATATAATGTCAATAAGACGAAAACTCTGATGGTATTTCAAGTTGATCCAACCATTTTTTTATTTCATGTACTGAAGAAAATCGGTCTTTTATCAGGTGAAGCATAATTGTATCTTTGAACTTTTCGGGTATTGTCAGCCAATATTCATAATCCCAATCTCCAAACATCTCTTCGGCTAATTCTCCGGCATCGCATCCATCGATAACAAGATCACCTTTTTCAGTAATCTTTGCAAGCAGTTCAGAATAACCATCTTCATATTTTTCATCTTTTATAATTATTTTTTTAATTGGTTTCATTTTTCTACGGTCTAATTGGGGTCTGCGGTAATTGGGGTCTGACCAAGCTATCTATCTTAATTTACATTATAAACGTTCCAAAAATGGGTGTTTTCACCGCTTAGAACTACCTTTTAGGGCCTGAATTGGCCATATAAAACGCCTGTTGTTCACGAAATGCGAAACAATGCCGGTACGCACCATATTCAAGTCAATATAAACCATGCACCGAAATAGGTGATCATCACCCTCGATTGCCGTTGCATGGTATCGGTCTTCCCAAAATGCGCCCTTGCGACTCTTGCGCTGATTATACTCCTGGCCTGTACGTCCCGCAATCAGTTGCATTGATTTGGAAATCACATCACTCGGACCGTCATCGATAACAAGCAGATGGGTGTTGTTTGAGGGTATCATATAACCTAAGATAGTTAATCCAAACCTTTTCTTTGCTTCGAAAAGCCAATACATCCACCGCCGACGATCCTTTGCAAATTTCAAAAGAAACTCTTTTTTATGACAACGATGGGTAATTTACCCTGTTGAATTTGAAGACGATTCAACCGGGATGTGCCAAATATAACCTGGAATGTAGTGTCGTCTTGCACGTGGCAATTGAAAAGATTCTCCTTAGATAGCTACTTTCGGTGGTAAAAAGAGACCTCTAAGCCTAAAATTCGTGCCTAATAATTTAATTTGACAAATATTTCTTATAGGTTATTGTGGTCAGACCCCAAACACCTCAGCTATTATCTAAAAGTAGCTTACCCGATATTTTACGCGACAGTGCTTGACCCATACAGGATTTGAGAATCCAGTAAACGAGGTGCCGAAGCCTAGCTTCCCAATCATTGAATTATTTGTAGCATTGAGGGTAACTTGCCCATCTCCTAAGAAATGCGTAAAACACTTGGCATGTGCCATCGATTTACGCACCCCATAATGCCTGTAGAAACGATGACTGCCGGTCACAATGTCTGGCTTAGGATAGAGCTGGCTTGTTTCTGTCCAATTGTATTTAGCTTCATGGGAAGACCCTTCAACCACCTCCCCAGAGCGAGTGATACCGGGATCACCTCCAAGCGATATTTTCTTGACTAATCGAGCGTCCACGCCTGCAAGGCCAAATAACGTTCGAATCAAATAACCATCAAGCTCATGTGGCAAAATGTACCAATACCAGGTTGGCAGGGACCTGGTAGTCTCTGGTAAAGGGTCAACGAGCTCAGGTGGTCCATCGAGTTCGATCCAAATGTGCGACATTCCCACTGAACCGACATTGATCAGGTAGTCTAAAACCATTTTTTTACATTCTTGTACCATGACAAGTAGTAAGGCCTTGCCATTATCATGGATTTTAACAGTCCACTGTGAAGGGACGTTTTGCTGTGCAATATCGGGGTCAACGTAGTATCGAGAGAACATCTCTTTGACATCGTAGATGTCCATCACACTTGGGAATGAAATAATTCCAGTACTCATTTCAATTTCACCTCCGGAAATTTGGGAGATGGAGAAATTCCAAGATTTATCCTGTTGGGACAAGGCCTGGATCAATTATTTCTAGAGTGTTTTAAAATGCCTAACGCAGAACTCACGTGACACCGAGGGCCTTACGCCCCTCGGTGTCACGTGCAGTGAAAGGTTAGATAATTTTTTTGTTATTTTTTATAAAGTTACTTTATAAATAGTTCTGCCGCGGCTAAAAGACCTGCCCTAATAATTAAATCTTCAGGGATTGCCTCAAATGTATTTTGACCGGTTAATATTGTTCGACATTCTGAGTCTCCGCAAACAACGCAACATTGACTTTTACCAACAGTAGCCCCGATCCATTCTTCGAGCGGCCTGCCTCCAATCCAAATGCGGTTTGATTGAAGGGGGTCTTTTGTGAATATTGAAAAATCTAAAGTCTCTTTTTCCAACTCAACCTCGATGTCCAGTACAGCAAGTGTTTTTTTGAGTTTGTCAAATGCTGTTTTAACAGTGTCTCCGGTTTCTTCACAGCGTGTGCAAGTTTGACCACTTTCATTAACGAGCCGTTGCCAGCGAATTGTTAAAGTTTTCATTTTTCCTTATTCATCGGCTCGCCTGACCAGCGGGTGCGGTTTTTAGCCCGTCTGCGTCCTGCGAATGTTATGTGCTCAATTTATTTAATAATTTATCAAGCTTCTTTTCTAATTTCTTATCCTCTGTATGATTTGCCTCTGCGGCTATAAATCCTAACAAATCATCAAGATCATGAATTGAGTATTTTGCAATTAGATGCTTTCCCTTGATCTCTGCAATTTTTAGTCGTTTAGTAAGTCCCGGGTCTGCAAAGGTATGATCAATGATCAAATCTCTTTCTTGAGGCGTAAATTTTATTTTAATTTCATTCATTCTCGATTTTCATTTTGCAAATAACGTGGTGCTGACCCGATTGGGGTTGAGCGCCAGCGAAATGCCCATCAGCGGAATGGGAATGAGGGTCGGGCCACGCTATCTTGTTAATATTTAAGGATTATCCCTCCAATAATAGGTGTTTTTCAAAGATATCAACAACAAGGATAACGTTGCACTTATTAATTGAATCTAAGACCTTATTTAAACCATTTTTAAAGCTTTTTATCTATAATATCAAAATGTTCCTGCGGCCCGACCCTCATTCCAGTTCTCCTTACCGGTGGGTGCCGTGTCAGTCTGACATGTCTTCTTCTTTCTTCTGCTGGGATATGGGAACTGTCTTGCAGTTCTCAAAGGAGACATTACCTGACAAATGAAACCTTAGTTCTGCGTTCATAATGCCGGAGACTTCCATGCCTTCGATCACTTTGCAGTCGTTTGAATTGACCACATCGCGTACGGTTTCGGTCGCAGATTCGCAGCCCAAAACTATCACAGCATCATATTGTTCCGCACATTTCTGTAGCTTTTTGCGCTTTCCTGAAGTCCACATGCACATAAACCATTGGTGATAAGGAATACTCTTGAAAACTTTTGTGTTCACGTCATTTTCTCTCAATCGAGATTGCAGTGCCTTCAGGTATTGTTCGAAAGGAGCCGACTTCAGGAAACTCCTGGACAGTTGCATGAAAGGTTTTCTTTCTCTCACAGCCACAGTCACTGCAGGACACATATTGCAGGGAACTATCAAGGCAGAACTCAATCCTTCAACTTCAGAAACGACATCCAGATCATTGAAGCGGATCGGCATTTGTTTCTCCTCCTTTCTTCAATTGTCCTCGGGCCTAACGCTTTGCATAAGCGGTAGCAATGGAGCGCAGCGGAATTGCAATCTGACTTAATGCTATTGTTGGGCAAACAAACATCCTCTATCTATGTTCTGGCTCTCGGAGTACCATGGATGTTGCCTCGACAGGACAAATCTTCACACAAAGCCCACAGCCAAGACATGCTTCAGCATTGTATTCCATTTTTTCATCTTGGAAGACTCTGGCACTAAAAACACACCTACCAACACATTCACCGCAATGAATACAATCCTCAGAACTCGTAACCGCTACATATTCCGAACGGACAACTAAATCCTTTCGTTCATAGTGCGCCACTATCTGTAAATCATGGCAACAACATGAACAGCAACTGCATAATGCAAAAATTTCATGGTCAGACATGTATAGACTGAGATGAACAAGTCCGCTTTCGTTTGCCTTATTTAAAATTTTGGCTGCCTCTTTTAAATCTGCGTGCCGGGCCTCCCCTCTTGTTACGAACTTATTTCCCACATCATTCAGCAAAAAACAGACTTCTAAAGGATTGTCACACCTCTCATAATGAACCCTGCATTCACAGTTCTGAACAGCCACCGATTTTGCATTGCGAAGTATCGCCATCACCTGCTCTGTCGGGAGGACCCACTGTTTTGTGTTTAAAGATTCTGAGACAGGGATAACCTTTGAAGAGTACGAAATTTGCCCTTTGTTTAACCATTTGTCATATTTGGAAAGGTATTTTTCGAGATGAGGATCGATGTATTTTTCCTTTTTCATCTGATTTCCCCAGCATTTGATGAGCTGCCCAAAGACAAGCTCACCGGCGTAAAGGCGGAGGGAGCGTAGCGCCCGGAACCCTTTGCGTCCGAATGCAGCGCCGGGTTATGTCTTTGTTATTTCCCTGCAACGATAGCAATTTCTGCTGACTCTGAAGTCAGAGTTTTACCGGCAACGTCTGAGTATAACGCTTCAACCCTGAAGCCGTTTTCCTCAAATTCACTTTTCAGCGAATCTTCGTTGAAATACTGTAGCCAGTTGTATACCACGCGCTTCCGTGTTTCTTCGATTATGGTATATTTATCAAGAATCACCCGTTCTTTGTCATATTTGAATGTGTTGACAAAGCAGTAATAATCGTCAGGCGACCAGAAACCGTTTAGCTGATTGAATTCGCAGGTTGCCGATTCTTCTCTACTGTTAAAACTGTTCAGAGAATACACATCGAGCAATACGGAACCTTCCGGCTTCAGCAGTGAACGAAATTTTGAGAGCATTGCTTTTCTCTGTTCGGGACTCAGAGCGCAGAAATCACACATTATCATTATGATAAGATCGAAACTGTCTGTTGTATCAAAATCCAGATAGTTCGTCAGAACGTAATTGATTTCAAGGCTTTTCTGAGCAGCAGACCGCTTGGCATACCTTAGAGAATTTTCTGAGAAATCTATACCTGTGACAATTGCGCCCCGTTCTGCCAGTCTTTCTGTGTAAAGACCCGGCCCGCAGCCGAAGTCGGCAATTTCAGTGCTTTCGTCTACTCCGAAACGGGTGACAATCCATTCCACAGAGCATTCGATAAAGCTCCTGTTTCGGGACGACATATCAACTGATTCATTCAAGTGGTATTCAAGCATCCGCTTTGATGTATGCTCATTTGTCCACAGCTCATCCGCTGTATAAAATTGAAAAGGTGCGGGACGTGAATGTATTCCTTTTAATTCCTGAAACATAATGATTCTCAATATTGATTTTTACACATAACGATCCGCATAACCGGATGGCAATGAAGCGCAGCGGAATTGCCAGTCCGAGTTGATGCGGTTGTTAGCCATTTGCCAAGAACCCTTCATGAAACACAAGAATGCCTTGTGGAATCTTTTCGTTGAACGGTAAGGCCAGGAAAACTTCTTGTGGAACTCCCTCATAAACTAATTCTGGAAAATTCTTGAAACCGAACCATTTATAATAGTTAGGATCACCAACAAGAGCGCAACCTTTTCCATTCAATTGTTTCAGCAAGGACAAACCTTCGTTGATAAGCGATTTACCAATGCCTTGCTTTTGATATTCTGGCAATACAGAAACTGGACCCAAGCCGTACCAGTCTTTTGCGCCGTCAGAAATTATTACAGGCGAAAAAGCAACATGTCCGACAACACGCCCATCAATTTCTGCCACAAGCGACAAAGTAAGTGCGCCTGCGGCGCGTAATGCCTCGATTATGAATTGCTCAGTGCGATTGCTGATTGGGAGCGTCCTGAAGGCAGCTGTTGTGAATTGGCTGATTGCCTCAATATCTGATGTAGTTTCTTTTCTTATGATCATTTAATCTCCGGTTTATTTTTACTTTACTGTTACATCTCGGTAAGTATAAGAATAGTAGCCGACTGCGGAACAATTCACTTTCAATTTACAATGAAATTGAAGCGGGCTACAACCCTTGAATTTACTACTGTCTCGGCTATTATTTTTATACATTGTTGTGCTTAGTACTTGTTCAGTTTCTTGTCCTTTTTATAGTTCTTAATCATCTTTCCGAAATCCTTGTCCTTTTTGCGTTTCTCCGTAACAGTTGATTCGAAATGAGTTTTTTCCCTCTCCATTTTCAGATAGTTTTCATAAGAATCTTTATCAATTTCTCCTTTTTCAACGGCTTCCAGTATCGCACAGCCATTTTCGTGAATATGTGTACAATCTTTGAATTTGCAATTTTGAGATAGATTAACAATAGTATTGAATGTAATCTCTAATCCACTTGTTGTATCCGCTATTCCAACTTCTCTCATTCCTGGATTGTCAATTAAGATTCCGCCATTTTTAAGAATTATTAATTCCCTGTGACTTGTAATGTGTCTACCTTTTTTTGTACTTGCACTTATTGAATCGGTTTTCATTAGTGCTTTGCCTGAAATATTATTTAACAGGGTTGATTTACCAACACCTGACGAACCAAGCAAACAATAGGTATTGCCTTTCACAAAAATCTCATTCAATCTGTCATATCCAATTTCTGTTTCATTGCTGATTGCAACTATTGGTACAAGTTTAATTCTCTTTGTTATGTTGTCCTGAATGTCTTTTAATTGGAAATCGTTTATTAAGTCAATCTTGCTAAGTATAATAATTGGCTTCACATTTGAAGCATTGCAAATAGTTAAATATCTTTCTATTCTATTTATATTGAAATCTCTATCAACAGCCTGAACAATTAAGGCAAAATCAATATTTGTTGCAATAATTTGCTTTTCTCCAAATTTTCCAACAGTCTGTCTTTCTATAATTGTTTTTCGCGGGAGTACAGCGTGAATTAGCACTTTGTTTACATCATATTCCGAAATAGCAACCCAATCTCCTACAGCAGGAAAGTCTGACCTATTTTTTGCTGAAAATCTTAAATTACCTACTATTTCCGCTTCAAATTCATTTTCAGTTGTTTTGACAATGTATCTATCTTTGTGTTCTGTGATTACTCTTCCAATACCAAATGAATCAAGTCCTTGTTCAATTCGGTAATTTTCTAAATCTGTATTATATCCTAAATCTGCGAGTGTCATTTTTCTTTTCCCGTATTAAGCACAACGTATGGCTAACGCTAAGCTGTGGGGCGGCATGGTCCTCGCCGTCCCCACCAGCGAGAGGTTATACCACTTTTTGTTTTGACAATAACACTGACCTACTAAATGTAATTTTAGGATTAGTCTCTACAATGAATCCAACTTCTTTGCACATTCCGATTATTAATTCAAAGTATTTATTACTTGTGTGAATTTTTGGTTCTGCAATTAGGTATTTCCCACCAGGATTTAATAAGTCATATATTTGTTTCACTAACTTTTTTTGCGAATCAACTTCGTGCAACATCCAAAAATTCAATGCAAAATCGGTCCTTTCGCTGATGTCACTTAAATCTCCTTGGCTAAGAATCGGTTTTATAATATTGTCTAAACCACTTTTTTCTGCTCTCTTTTTTAATATTTCTAGCATCTCTTTTTGTATATCAACTGAAATAACTTTCCCTTTTTCACCAATATATTTAGCCATATGAATACTAAAATACCCCATTCCACATCCAACATCTAAGGCTGTAATCCCTGGATTCATATAAGGTTTTAATATTACGTCGGTATTTTGAAAAATTTTTCTTATCCTGTTATCCCAAGTGTATGCTAGCCACCACGGACAAGTGTGTTTCTCAAACAATAGTATTTTTTTAATTTTTTTTAACATAAATATATTCTCTCTCAATCTCGTGGTATAACGCCGAAATCACCAGTACCCAGGGGAACTGCGCCGTTGCAGAATTAATTAAATACTAACACCGCAAAAACTAAAACCTTACGCCCTGGGGGTCTGGTGTATTTTGTTGTTCGACACATCGATTTATTGCTTTAAAAAACCTTTCACCTCAATTTCTTGAATACCAAGTCTGAATTTCGTAATCTCTTATCAATCTCACGAACTTTCTGCTGATTAGTTGTGATTTTGAGAAGATAATTACCACCATTTGGAATCTCAGTCCCCCCTCGGTATGGGTCTGGGTCGTTCAACACGACCTCAATGTGTGGTGTTCCGTCGGCTTCCATTTTTGCTATCAATTCTTTCGCTTCATCATGACCACATTCTCTCATTGCTTTGCCAATGGAATCCAAATCATGTGATGATTACCACGGACCGATCATAGGGCTTTGATGGGGGTAAAAGCGAATCCTTAAAATAGTTGAAAGTGAATTCACGAGGAGATCGATATCCGTTGCCTCAAAGCCATAGATTACTTCCTCTTCGGTGGTTTTAGATAACTTTCTTTGTCTCTTGAGCCAACCAAACATTCAAAAATCTCCCTCAAGTCGAACGAACGCATCACCGGCGCGCGCCAGCGCGTCCGTGTGTATGCGATGGTTAAACAATTTTGTTTTCCGCCCTTCCTTTTCGGTACGCCACAGTGAGCATGAAGCGGCACAGGAGTTTTCTCCAACCGGATAACTCGTGCGCTTTGGACGCTAAGCTGCGGCCGCACTTGTAACATGCTGTAGCGTACCATGAAAAAGACGTGCCGCAATCGGGGCATGACCAACGCTTTTTCTGTACATCGAGCCAGTGGTCAACGCCGTCAAGTTTAATATTCTTCAGGCTGGCACCAGCTCCATAGAGATGGGGGAGGAGCTTCGCCACTGTTTGCCATGTCCTATAGCTTTTGCATGGGTAATCGGTGCAGTCGATGCAGTGCTCGATGCCTTTTTCTTTCGCGCAACGACGGAGGCCGCATGCCTTACAACCAGCGTATATGTTGTCTGACTTACAGCCACCGCAAGAGAGTTCCTCCTTTGGCACACCTCCGAGACAGGCGACAAACTCATCAGCGCGACCTGTTTTGCTGTACATAGCTATAGAGCACGCACCGCAATAGCTTCCGCAGTATGTATCAGGATTGAATATATTCATTCTTCTCCCCTTAGTACTTAGGCTCATATTCATACATTTTGGGTTTACAATTCACGCTGTTTAACGTCCAGCATCACCGGGCACGCGCCAGTGACGTTGTTCTCAATTCCCGTCGGGTCACGTGCTCCGGTGCATGCGGTTGTTATGCTAAGGCAGTTCATTCACGACGCCGTCTTTAGCATATGATCGTAGCGGAAGGTCGTGATTCATTGACTGAAAGTACACGAACAGACTATAAGAATTTGTAGTTTCTAGAATATCCGAAAACTTGCAACGAATGGCAAATGGTCCGAGACTTCTTCTTTGAACGCCTCACGCCCAAGGTTCATAGTCCAATGCATCGGGAAAAGTCGCAGGCTGCCGCGCACATAGTCTGTCGAGTAGGTGCGCGAAACGGCAAACCCGTCCAGGAGGTTTGCACGTCCTTTGTCGAGAATATGTGAATATCGGTCCTGCAAATCCCAGCACGAGACAAAGTCCATCAGGTCGTCTCCACCCAGATGGTGGAAGTTGCTTACATCTTGGCCGGGGATCATGTTGAAGTCACCCATTAGCAGAATCGTGCGCTTAGTCAGCCCTGGAGACTTCCGCAACTGAGCAATGTGCTGGCCAATCACAGCGCACTGGCTGTCGCGCAATTGTTGATCGGGACCGTCTCGACCAGATTTCAGATGCACGCCGATCAGTATAGCATTGAACTTTCCGATCTTAATATCTGCCTGTATCGCCTGCCGACCCTCCCCATAGTCACCTTCAGAGCCAGGAATTAGTTGGGCATTGCTCACCTCGACCCCGACTTTGTAAAGAAAGCCGATATGGATATTGCCGCTCGGCTGCTTCAGGATCGTGTGATTATACGCAACGTCATATTCGTCGGCTAAGAGTGTGGCCAGCCGATCAATATGGCTGATCGGGCTGACCTCAACAAGCGTCACTAGCTCCGCGTCCAGTAACGCTAGTCCCTCGGCCTGGTTCTTCGCGCGGTCGCTGTTAGGATCAATGCCCGCAGCAGGGTTGGACTGATTGAAACCCGCGAGATTCCAGACGGCAATGCGGGATAGACTGTGCTTAAACTCGGTCATGGGCACCTCCTGTCGTTAGTTTTCGTGAAACAGCGTAAAACCATCAAGGTGGACAAGCCGATTGCATCACGAAGCTACCCAATGCCTCCGGGTCACCACGCGTGGCAGCATAACGGTTTGCGGCTAACCTGCGGACCGAGGCGGTAAGGGGCGTGCGTATGCACGGAGCTTGAAACAGAGGGACCAACAGTTTCAGCCGCTTGTTAGCTGGCCAACGCGGACAACCGAAATCCACTAAAATTGAAGGTCGTTCGCAAAACCAGACACTGTGGATGCCTCGAGGAAGGTGACACAAGTGGACGAGCGTTCACCCGCGCTTCGCTTAGTTCTCTCTTAGAGCGCGCCTCCTTACCGTGACATAGGTTTGCAGATCCTTGGCGGCCGCCACTAAAGCAGTAATGATTATCACCACCCAGGTAACCGTGCGGATATCACCGATATCCTGATTGGGGCCGAGATCGGTTGCCACGCCGATAAAGGCACCCCCACCCGCTATTATAGCGGCTGCGATGAGGTTTAGGACCAACTTCCATCCGTCTGACATAGGACCTCCAATAGTCTTGGTTTCGCTTCGTGGGTTGAATCTTCTTGTCCAGCTAACTGTTATTATGCACCCCAAAATATTAGTAAACATATATTTTTTTAGGCGCGTGAGCCTTAAAGTGAAACGAAGATTTCTTACCAAACTCACATAATGCTAAACATGAGATATCTTGGAGATATTGCAAGTTTTGAAACCTCGAAAAACCTGCGATATATTGCGAGACTGTCGAAAAAGTCTAAAAAGCCTGATTTTAGCAATTTTGCCTATAATGATTTCAAATACTTATAAACAGCAAAATCATGGATTGAGGGTTTTTCGACAGTCTCTGCAGTTATCACAGATTTGGGGTTAATGATTTTTTATCGAAACTTTAAAGATTTTATGGCTTCAATTTTTTAATATCCGACGAATCCAAGTTTATTATTATGTTGGCTCCCAGATATATTTTCCCGTCCTGTCAATGTAGCCATATCTATTATCTATCCAAACCCTGGAGAGTCCGCCGGAGAAAGGTTCAGCACCATCGAACTTAGGCTCAATAACCACTTTACCGGATTTATCGATGAAACCACGTTTCCTTTCAATTTTAACTGCAGCAAAAACTTCGGAAAATTCCCAGATATAATTGAATTTATGCTCAATAACCACATTGCCGGTTTTGTCTATGAAACCCCATTTCCCATCAACTTCTACACCAGCAACTTCTTCGTAAAAGTGATAAGTTCCATTGAACTTAGGTTCAATAACCATTTTACCGGTTTTATTAATGAAACCCCACTTACCTTCAATCAATACTGCAGCAAGTCCTTCGGAAAAATCTGAGATCCACTTGAACTTAGACTCAAATA
>JBFESJ010000019.1:0-26065 GCA_041548585.1 Desulfobacterales bacterium
ACAACCCTCCATATCTTCAATGCTCACATCTTGTCAAGGGGTTGGGTGGAAAGTTTTTATGACGGCGGGTTAGATAAGCTTTTTCTCTTTTTCTAACTAGTGCCTGAACGAAAACTGTCTTTTCCACCAATATCTGCGTCATACTCAAATTTTAATCCTCGAAATACTACCAGTATTACTGTGGTTAAAATTTTCGTCTTCTCCCGCTCAAAGTCCGGGATCTTCGACTTGATCTTAACGAAAAATCATAGTTTTCGTTCGGGCACTAAATTTCGACCCATCCCTTTTCCAAAACCAGGACCTTCTTGCAAATGGTGATTATTAGAAACCGTATCATGCCTGGTAACTCGACCATTGACAGAATCTAAAACAGAAATCCATCCTCAGCTGCTTTAACTTATAAAGAAGTTACACGGACTCCACGCTGATTATTTCCGGAATCAGCTTCTTAATATACCGCTCAATGCCCTGTTTGAGTGTCATCTGGGACATTGGACAACCGGCGCAGGCCCCCTTCAATCTGACCGTTACAATATTATCTTTCACATCAACCAGTTCCACATCTCCGCCATCTGCTTGAAGAGAAGGCCTGACATCATTTAACGCTTTTTCAACTTTTTCTTTGATCATATTGATGCTCCTTAATGGTGAATATTAAAACGTTAGGCTCTGTTTCAAAGCCCTCAGATAAATTTTCCATAAGAAATTCGGACTATATGTGTTTCTCCAATACCGGCCGGATATCCCCCGGCGTTAATTGAACAGGAATCCTTCCAGCCAGAAGTTTCTCTTCGTAGGTCGGTTTTTTCACCCGATAAAAGATGCCGATGGGAATCTGGTCTCCTTCTTGATATGCCCATTCTCTGGCTTTAACAAAAGCTGCGTCTCTATCGGAAGCATTGTGATCCTGTTCTGTGAACTCATAAACCCTTTCGTTGTAATAATCATAGGTGTTATAGAAACTGAAACAGGGTTGAAGCACATCGATAAAGGAAAACCCCTCATGGCTGACTGCGGCTTTAATCAAGGACTGAAGATGCTTCATTTTGCGCGTATAACCCCGGGCGACAAAAGTGGCTCCGGAGGACAGCATGAGTTCTATGGGATTCAAGGGCTCTTCAGGGCTGCCTTTGGGGGTCGACCGTCCTTTAAAACCGGCAGGACTGGTCGGGGTAAACTGACCGGTTGTGAGCCCGTATACCCTGTTGTTGTGGACCACAAATGTCATGTCCAAATTCCTCTTGGCAGCAAAGATCAGGTGTTCAATCCCTTCACCATAGGCATCTCCGTCACCGGCATGGCCAATGACCACCAGATCCGGATTTGCCAACTTAATTCCGGTCATCGGCGGCGGGACCCGGCCATGAATCGAATAAAAGGTGTTCACGTTGACATAGTCTACAATTTTCGCGTGACATCCGATCCCGGAAACCAGGACGACGTCGCTGAGGTCGAGTCCCTCACCTTTAAGGCCGACCAATACATTCTTGATGGCGTTTAAAATTCCGAAGTTGCCACAACCGGGGCACCACGTATTCTGGGCATAGGTCTTTAATTCTTTAACGGCTGTCATGAGAGCACCTCCTTCACGTTGTCCAGTAAAACATCCACGGTAAAGGGACGCGCGTCAAAACGTAAAATCATATCGTCAATGCAGAAACCATGGCCGGCAAGAAGCTTTGCCAGTTGCCCGGTGGCATTGACCTCCACGTCTATGATTTTATCGACACCGGACAGGGCTTTTTTTAAAGCTTCTACCGGTACCGGCTCCAGCACCATCGGCTGAACGACTTTAAGCCCTAATTCTTCAGCCACTTCTATACAGGCCCCTTTGGTTGAGCCCCAACAGAGAAGGGCGGTTTTTGAATCGGGATTTCCGTATACGTTAACGCTTTCATATTTTTCAAGCGCATCTTCCAAGGTTTTTCTTTTTCGCAAACGTTTTTCCTGCATCCGGGCAATTTGTTCGGATTCTTCTGTGGTGATGCCGTTCTCGTCATGCTCATAGGAGGTGGCTTTAACAATTGCCGCCGGATTCCCGGGAAAGGCCAACGGTGAAATACCGTGCTCAGTATCCAGATATCTTTTGTATTCTCCCTGGTTGTCCCATAACAGTGGATTTTCCGGTTTAACCTGATCCAGGTCGGCTTCGAAGCTGAACATGCTTTCGCTCAAATGCTTATCGGAAAGCACAAATGCCGGAATCTGAAATTTCCAAGCGAGGTTCAAGGCCAGTCCGGTCAGATAGAATGCCTCCTCGACGTCGCCGGGTGCCAGCACAACCCTAAAAACATCTCCATGTCCGGCATGGATAACAAAGGAAAGGTCCCCTTGCATGGAATACGTGGGAACACCGGTACCCGGGCCGGGTCTCTGGCATTCCACGATGACCATTGGGAATTCACCCTGTCCGGCCATGCTCAGTGCTTCTGTCATCAAAGCAAACCCGCCGCCTGAAGTCCCGACCATGGTCCTTACCCCGGCGAAGGCTGCCCCCAGTGCCATGAGTGCAACACCAATTTCACTTTCAGGATGTACCGTGACCACCCCCAATTCATTTTCGTGAGCTGCCAGGTAATGGAGAATGGCCGATGCGGGGGTCATGGGATAGGCAATGTACATATTAAGACCGGCTTTGACGGCTCCAAGTGCAATGGCTTCATTGCCCGAGAGTATTGGAAGGGCATTTTGATCCAGTTTTGGAATCGTTTTTAAAGGTTTTTCAATCTGGGTGTAAGAATGCTGAGCAATTTTGAGATTCAAGTCGACGTCTTTTTCTATGGAAACCCTGATGACGCTTTCGAGTACAGACCATTCGATATTCAAAATTCCGGTCAATGCTCCGATGGCTGCCGTATTTCTCATGATCGGCTTTCCGTCAAACGCTTTGACAATGTCCATAAATTTAATGCCCAAACCTTCGGCATCCGATTTATCAGAATCATAGAGGATTATCCCGCCGGTATTGAGTCGATGTTTATGGTTTTCCACGGCATCCTGATTTAATGCGACAATGACATCGACCGTATCTTTATGCGCGGCGATGGGTTTTACCGAGGCCCTGATAATGGAAAAATTATGACCTCCTCGGATCAGAGAGGGATAATCATCATAGAAAAAAATTCGATAGCCGATACGATTCAAAAGTCGGGCGATGAGGTGACCGGCCTGCCGGATACCATCCCCCGCTTTCCCACCAATAAGAATCGATATTTCTTTCATATTGTGCCTCCTGGGTTTGCAAGATTCAGATATTAATGCTGCCGGATACGATTACATACTGTCGAAAAATGCTAAAAGTATCATTTTAGAGTTTATAACTAATTGATTTCAATACACGCGAAATTGGTGAAATGGTCAAATTTGGACGTTTTCGACAGTCGCGTTACTTACTTTAATATAATTCTACACTGTGGTATGTCAAATCTTATGTGTCCGCAGGACAAAGGGTTGCGGGGTCAGGTTTGTAACGTTTCAACCTGACCCCGTTTAAATGCCGTCAATCGTCTTGTAAAATAATGGCGTTGGCACCGCATTCTTCCGCAGCCTGTCGCACCAGCGCTTCATATTGGGCGGGTACTTCATCCACTTTGACGATGGATTTTAGTTCGTCTTCATCGTATTGGAAAACTTCCGGGCATAAATCGTTACAACGTCGATCTCCCATGCAATCTTCCGTAACTTTAACTTTCATATTTTCCTCCTTTACGGCAGAGACCCAATGAAAATTTGCCTATTCATTTTAAATTTGATCTTTCTTGATACCGGATTGTTTAAATGATACGGGCCACGATAAAATCTAATATGTTAGGATTAAACAAATTTCTGGCCGATGGCTTTTCCGTAATCTTGACAGGCACGTGCCCCTTCATCTGCTTCAACAATCTGTTCTTTGAGATTTAATGCCCCCAAATCGACCATGTCCATTTTGAATACGTAAAGCATGGTGTCATATATCATGTCTGCGGATTCCCCGCTATGGGTGTAAGAACCGAATGCACCCCCCATCTTTCCGACCAGATTGGCCTTTTCCGCCAAGAAGAGAAATGTTTTCATACCACCAGTGATGTCCCGATGATAGGTTGGACACCCGAATATGAAACCGTCATATCCGTCTAGACCCTTCTCATCTTTTATTTCAGAGATTTTTTTCAGTTCTGCACTGTTTCCGGTGAGACGGACACCTTCGGCAATATATTCCGCCATTTTTTCGGTTTTTCCAGTTCTGCTATAATATCCAATAAGTACCTTTCCCATTTTTTTACCCTCCTTTTTTTAATTTTGTTTAATCCACCTTGGAGAAAGCTTTGATATTGGCGTTGCAAACCGGGCATGTTTCAGGGGGTTCATTTTCACAGGTATAGCCACAAACGCCACAAACATAATAACATTCAATGTCTTCAGGGTTATCAAGACTGTCCAAGGCTTTCTGATAAAGTTCGGCATGAATTTTTTCAACTTCATTTGCAAAATTGAAGGTTCTCTCCGCTGCTTTGTTTCCCTCTGATTTTGCCGTTTCAATCATGTCCGGATACATACTTTTAAACTCATGGGTTTCACCGGCGATAGCTTCCTTAAGATTTTCAACGGTTGATTTTATTCCTTTGAGGACCCTCAGATGTGCATGGGCGTGAACCGTTTCGGCCTCTGCAGCCGCCCTGAAAAGATTGGCGACCTGGGGGTAACCTTCCTTATCCGCCTTTTTCGCAAAGGCAAGGTATTTTCTGTTGGCCTGGGATTCTCCCGCAAATGCTTCCTCTAAGTTTTGTTCTGTTTGACTCATAACTATCCTCCTTTGAAATTTTTATGAAGTGTTTTGAAGTTATTCCAATAAAATATAAATAATGACGTTTTAAAGACCATATTCCAGCCCCGAAAAAGCTGGATTTTTACATTCCGATTCGGGCAATGTTTTTCAGTTTCGGTCTATTCCGCCAGATCCTCCATGGTCAGTTCATGGTTGATAACAATGCACCCAATGACGCTTTGTGCCCCTGGACACAATTTCAAATAGGAATTCAGAGCCGCTTTCGCATCCGCTCTTTTTTCTTTTGACACTTTAAGCCAGTAATTCACGTTAATTCGTGTAATCTTTAAAACACCGTCGACGTCTTCAATGTCTCCGGTTACCGTGGCTTTGAACAGATCTTGAAAGGTCCGAATTTTTTTGCCGGCCAGCACCGCTGCCAAAGTGCCCATCATTCAGCCACCGACAGCGCCGACGATATGATCCAAGGTTGCCGCGTGTTCTTTTTCCGGATCAACTTTGTAAAAATTTTTGATTCCGCCGTGGACCCCGTAATAGACCGGTTCAGCAAAACCTTTAATCACGGCTTTACGGGTGGGACCTTTTTCTCTTGTGATTGTGATGTGTGATGTGTGGACAATTTTGCCCATAATATCCTCCTTTTTTTGCCTCGACGGCATTTGGTTATTTGTTTTCATATTTGTAAGCGGCGTGTTTCAAAGAACTAAATTGTTGCGCTGTTCGAGGTTTAAGATATCTTAACTGCATATATCTCAGCCGTTTATCCGTTTACTGTAACATTAGTGGATGGGCATACCCATCAATGGCCAGAGAATATAAACGGCAAACCCCACCACAGCGATCAGGATAATACTGGCCAATATTCCATAGAGAAAAAATTCACCGGCCGTGAACTGCTTTGATTCATAGGCGATGGCATTGGGGGCCGCACCGACAAGCAGAAGAAACGGCATGCCCGCCGTAACCAAAGATGTAAAAAGGACGACATCCGGCGCCACGTCCAGATACGAAGCAAGCACCAAAGCAACCGGCAGCGAGATCGCAATGGCCGCGACGTTCATGATAAAATTGGTCATGACCATAACTAAAAATGCAATACCCATAATAAAAAAGAACCCGCTTGAATTATGGAATATCATCAGCCATTTCACTGCAAGCCACTTGGCTGCGCCTGTTTCCCAGAGACAGAATCCCAAACTCATGGCACCTGCAAAGAGCAGGATGATATTCCAGGGAATTTCTTCAAGATCATTGATGTCCAAAATGCCGGTAACAAAAAAGAGGATCGTTGACGTTAAAATGACGGCTGTTTTATCGAGAAACTTAAATGCCGGGAAAAAGGAGCGCAAAGACATTGCCAAAATACAGCCAAAAACGACAGCCATGGCGATAATCTCTTTTCGGGTAACAGGGCCCAGCGCCTTATTGAGCCGGACAGCCCTTTCTCTTAAGCCTGGAATGGCGTTTTTTTCAGGTCTGAAGAAAAACATGAAAAATCCCCACAATAAAAACACCATCAGCCATCCTATGGGAAACATATAATAGCTCAATTGAAAAAATGTGACATCTTTGCCCACAACATCATTAAAAAAGCCGATAGCAACGGCGCCGCGTGCCGCCCCTAAAAGTGTTACGATGCTGCCGGCGCCGGCCACATAGGCCATGCCCATAAACAGACCTTTCCCGAATTTGGTTGTCCTGTCGTTCGCATCATAAAGCCCGTATATCGATAGAAGGAGCGGATATATGGTTGCCGCTACGGCGGTATGGGCCATGATGTGGGTCAGCGCAGCAGTCAATACGAAACAACCGAGGTAAATCATGCTGGTTCTTTCACCGACGATCACCAGCATTTTATAGGCCATTCGTTTGGTGAGTCCTGTTTTTGTAAAAACCATGCCGATGACAATTGAGGCAAAAATGAACATAACCGATGGGTCCATAAAATCTGTGAACGCCGCCTTGGCCGGACGAATAAGAAAATGGACCTGGAGCACGCCAATGGCAAGGCTGGTGACCCCGACAGGGACAACCTCGAAGACCCACCATGTCGAAGCAAGGAGTGATACTGCCAAAGCGCCTTTTCCCGCCCGGCTCAATATAAAATGATTGCCAACAGGATCGATCGCGTCTGACCATGGCGGCGCATAATATACCAGTGCAAAAAGGAATATGCCGCCAAAAAGAAACGACAATTGCTTAACGTTAAAAACGCCTTTTACTATTGTAGATTCAAAATTTTTTGCCATAAACAGGTAAAAACAAGACCATGATATTCATTAACATAAAATTAAAGGTGCGACACTTGAGCAATTAATTTGCGGCTATTCTGTGCCCGGAAGTTTTTTGAGAAGATGCGTATCAGGCACGTGAAATGTTCCGGTTAGAGTTCACAAACGACAAGTGTTTGTAAAACCTCTTTGAACATATCTGTTTGTCTTAAAATTCCGACGATTTTTTTGCCCCGGGTTACCAGTAAAGACTGATGATGTTCCAGGGCCAGTTGATGTATGGCTTCACTCAGGGGGGCATCTTCTGAAACATACTCCCCTTCGGCTGGAGCGCACACCAGCATTTTAACCTTGAGCCGTCCTGCACCTTTGCAGATATCGATCAAAGGTTTGTCCCAAAATTCGCATTGTTTGAGCATCGGTTGTAAATACTTCGCGCTGACCCCAAAACGGGATAGCGTTTTTGAATCACCGATCTGCTTTCCTTTGGGTTCCAGTGCTCTGAGCACATCCAGCTGGCTTATTTTGCCGACAATCTCTCCCTTTTCATCGGATATAAGAAGTATTTTATGGGGATAAGTCCCCTGCTCATACTCTTTTTGGACCTTATCAAGGGCAAGGGCGGCTTCATAGAGATTGGCTTCAATGGAAATGGTTCCATATTCGGAAATGGGAATCATTAAATCTTTTACGATTTTATTTTTCATCATCGGCTATTTGCTGCGGGTCTATTTATGTTTTCTCGGGAAATCGAGTATAGACCGTTTAATCCGCTTCCCGTCCTCGGATGAACGCACGATTTAACGGTCTAAATCTCCACTGCTTTCGGAATACAGGCGGGCTGTTTAAGGGTTTAACTTCGACATTGACGGGCGTATTCGAACCCATGACGTATTTATTTCCAGTATGGATTGATAAGATCTTCGAATATGGCCAAGGCCGCTTCTGCGCCGTGTCCGGCAGCCGTTACGATTTGCTTGTATCCCCCCGAAACATCACCGGCCGTGTAAATTCCCGGGATATTTGTTCTGTAATTATCCTGTTTGATGTACCCTTGCTCCGTAAGCTCAAGCCCCGTTTTTTTTGCAAGTTCAACAGCGGGATCATAACCAATGGCAATAAAGACGGCATTAACGGATCGGGTATACGATTCTTCGGTTTTATTGTTGTGGAGCAGGACGTCTTCAACATTATGTTTTCCCCTGATTTCCTTGACTTCGGTATTAAACAGTATCGGAATATTATTTTGTATCAGGTTTTTCACCAAAGCGTCGTGAGCTCTCAGATTGTCTCTTCTGTGAACAAGCGTTACATCGACACCGATATGATGCATGTGGAGGGCCTCTGTAACAGCGCTGTTGCCGCCGCCGACGATGATGGCTTTTTTCCCTTTAAACAGGGGACCGTCACAGGTACTGCAATAGCTGACGCCATGCCCGGAAAGGCGCGATTCTCCAGGGACTCCAAGATTTCTGTAAGTCGCTCCGGTTGCCATCAGTACGGCTTTGGTCTTAAATTTACGTCTGGTGGTCTGCACATTGATGGGATCGTTGGGCGTAATCTCGACAACCCCTTCTCCTGGAAAAATCTGTACATATTCCAGGGCATGGGTCACCAGAATATCCACAAGTGTTTTTCCGCCGATCTGTTTAAGGCCTGGATAATTTTCGACAATCGGGGTTGTGGCCACCTGGCCTCCCAGAACGCCTTTTTCCACGACAACCGTTTTAAGGCCGCTTCGTGCGCCATATATCCCAGCTGTCAGTCCGGCCGGGCCGCCCCCCACAATCACCAGATCTGCTTCGACTTCCTCTGCATCATCTTCAGGTATGAATATCGTCTGCTGCTCCATTTTATCCAGAGAAAGCATGAACAGCTCTTCCGTCTGGGCACCCTGTGCGATCAAAATATCATTTGCATATGTCTGAGGAACAGACTGGGCTGAATATCGGTTGGCAAGTTCAGGGTTCGCCTGGATATCGATGATTTCTAAAGAAATCAAATCGGGCTTTTCCACAGCTGCCTTTAAAGCGTTCAGGGCCTGCTGGGGACAATACGGACAAGTGGCACTGACAAACACCTTGATATCTCTTTGGTAGTCTATCCGTTTTATGACCTGGCGTGATTGTTCGTTGAGATTGCTTTCTTGAAGCCCGATGAGGATAAGGGCCTCCAGAAAAATACGTCCCTCTTCACCTAAAGGTGCTCCAAGCCACCGGATATTATACCGGTCCGGATCGAAAATCAGGGTCGGTGAATATTCAACGTTGTTTTTTTTAGCGGATTCGTGATGTAAATTAAATTCGCGTAATACAATTTTATCGGTGAGCTGTCGAAAAAAACGAATGGCCTGTCTGGCGGCATCACTGAATACGTCATTTTGACCCGGCTGGGTGTACAAAAAAATAGGGACCTCCGTTTGAATCGCTCCCAAAATTCGGGTGATTTCTTTCTGGGCCTCCTGCATCTCTGTGTATTCGTCTTGATTCATCGTCTAATGTCCTTTTTTTATAAAATCATTCTTTGAACACGAGCTTCCCTCCGAGAAATCCAGCGATGACGGCCGCAGCAAGAATTACGATGTTGATAAATAGAAATGCGCCCAAACGGGTTGAGGTCAGTGTCAACACCCCGGGGTCGACAATAGACCATATGACCAATATCATCGCCAATAAGGATACCAAACTACCGCAAATCATCTTTGTCAGAAACAGTGTTGTCAGCGCGCCGTTGTATTTTTTTCGCCACACAACGATCCCTGAAAAAAGTACCAATGGCATAGAGAAAACAACACATATGAGGTTATAGAATGCAGCCTGACTTAAACCGCTGAACTTAAAAATTGCGCTTAAAAAAACAAAAATAACAGAAACAGGCAGTACGCCGTTGGGGATATGGACCGAGATCGGATGGACATGGTGCTTGACCATCAGTTGATATATTCGGTCATATTTCGACAAAAGGACAGGGATCTTTGCTTCAGCACCCGTCTCTTTGGGTCCAGGTACAGGTTCTATCGGGTCCGCTTTCCCATTTATCTTTTCTTCTTCAGTTACAATTTCGACAAATTTACTTCGATCAGCACCGCATATCGGACATTCTTCGGGCGGCTCCTCCCCTTCATGAATGTAGCCGCAGACCGTACATTTCCACTTTTTCACAAGAGCTCCTTTCTGTCATTCGGTCGGGATCAGGCGTAGTACATTCGTCTGCATATCTTCTTTTAAACGATATCATCGTTCGTCCATGGGTACAAAGGCGCACTCTTCAGGACCGCAGTACTCCCCGATATACTCGGAGTCGGGACGGTAGAGCACCGGTTTTGAAGCAGCACCCCCAAACTGCTCTTCAACAACATGGGCAGCCCAGCCGGAAACTCTGGCCATGGCAAAGATGGGCGTAAAGAGATCTACCGGTATTCCCATATAGTAATACAGAGATGCGCTGTAAAAATCGACATTGACAAAAATATCTCTTCCTTTTCGCTGTTTAAAGGCTTCCTTGCCTTTTTTCTCGAGAATTTCAGACATTTCATACCATTTGGGCTCTCCGGTGCGCTCGCCCATTTTTTTGGACATGGGTGCGAGGATATGCGCTCTCGGATCATCGGTTTTGTACACGGCATGGCCCAGCCCCATAATAATTCCACCGGTGTCGAGCAAATTGTTCACATACCCTTCAACCTTGTCAACAGAGCCGATATCCAGGAGCATCTCCATAACCCGAGTATTTGCACCACCATGCAATTCACCGGATAAGGAACCGACACCGGCAGCAACGGCCGAATACATGTGGGCCCTTGTGGATGCCACCTGTCTCGCCGAAAATGTTGAAGCATTAAAAGAATGTTCTGCATGGAGTACCAGGCAGGTATCAAAAAAGCCGGCCAGTTCATCGTCCGGAATTTTCCCGTTGAGCATATAAAGAAAGTTGGCTGCATGGCTCAACTCCGGATCCGGGTCAATGGGTTTATTATTGTTCCGAATGCGGTCCCAGGCCGCAACAATGGTTGGAAATTTTGCAATCAACTTTATGCCCATGCGAAATGCCGCTTCAGGAGAACGTTCTCCGGTGTCAGGATCATAATGTGCCAGCAAGGCAGACGCTGCCTGAAGGACATCCATGGGAAGGGCATCTTTGGGCATGGTTTCAAGGGCCGCGATGAGTCCGGGCGGGACGGACCGTTCAGATAAAAGCTGTTTCTTGAAGTCTTCAAGTTCTGTTTTTTGAGGCAGTCTTTCATAGAGCAACAGATATGCAACCTCTTCAAATGACACTTTCCCGGCCAGATCTTGAACAAGATATCCTCTGTAGATCAATCTTCCGGCAGTACCGTCAACATCACCGACCCGGGTCGTGGCCACTTTAAAACCGCGCAGGCCGGTGTTTAAAATAGGTTGACATGCTTCCATAATTCACCTCCAGTTATATTTCTTTAAGTTTTCGTGCGAAGCGTTAAACAGATTGGTTTTGTCTACAACTTAATCTTAATGATAATAATCAATTTTCGTGCCAGGTTTGGGTCCTAATCCAAAAATCGTCTTGACATTTCCATGCATGCACCAACAAATCGTTGATAGCCGAATGCTCTGTCCACATTATTTAGCGTTCGATGATTTTGAAGATGCAGCGAATCGTCGGCTTTCGTCCGGATTCTTGCAAAGCAATAAAGCGAAGCATTTTAGTAAAATGTATCATTGAAGGCGATCTATGATACACATATGTCTCATAGATCACCCGTTACGTGCTTATGAAACGTCGTTTTAAAAGAAATGTTTGTCTTGGAACCCATTATAGACCTGCCAGGTAAGGGCTGATTGTTTACATTTGATACATCGCAGGTGAGAGGAGGCTTCTTTTAAGTTTCTTGATATGATGACGTTCTAATTTGTGAACAACGCCAGGTCGGATCATCTTTTCCATAAGATGCGTCGTGGTGACACGGTCATTAAGCTTTTCAAAAATATGTTTCGTTCCTGCCATGGTGTCAAATCTGGATATTTTTTCAAAAACACTTTCGAAAAAGCCGGATGCTTTGAGCGTTTTATTCAATATGTTATCATAATCTTTTAAAAAAAATTTTATTTTCCCCGGATGCCTGCGCCGAAGTTTTTTTGTCAAGGGTTTTGAGCAGACGATAAAGCTCGGAACGCCGAACAGATAATCATGGGACAGGACCTGTTCCTGCAGATGCATTTTTTTGAGTTTTTTTAAGGCGTTTTTTCTATTTTCTGAAATGGCGATGGGTTTCTTAAGGCATGGAAATGGATTAAATACCTGTTTTTGGGATAGTTTCGGCAACAGTCCTTTAACTTGGTAAAATTCTGGAAAGAGGATGCAACTTAACGGCTTGGAATCCTGAACAGTGCATCGGTTTCCGGATAGGAAAAGGCAAGGTTTTTTCATCTTTATTACGAGTCTTTTATAGCGGATATTATCCTCACATACCATCAAACCCAGCTGGCAGTATTGAGAAAAGAGGTGAGAGACACGGGTGGTCAGGTCCCGAGAGAGTCTGATCAAGTCAAAGAGAGTGACATCGACAATAATGTCCGTCATCGAGCATCCAGGTGCGTTGCAATCCTCCGGGCATCGGAAGTTACCTTCGATGTCGGAAATATCGGCCTGGCGTTGAAAGTAGTTATCCAGAAGGGTTGGGATCTGCATTTTTTGAACATTCGGGGCAGAGCCCCGTAAATTCAAGGTTGTGTCCGATAATTTCAAAAACAGTGGTCCCGTAAAGTTCATTTTCGAGTTGATTCAGCGGTGCTATCGGTGCATCGTCTACCCGATCACAGCCGACACATCGGATATGGTAATGTTTGTTCGTATCCCAGTCATATCGTTTTAAAGCGCCGCTGAGTTCCAATTTCTGTATTTCACCCGTTTGGGCAAGGACTTCGAGATTTCGGTAAACTGTGCCCAAACTGATCCTGGGCAGACGGCGACGTACCATTTGATAGATTTCATCAGCACTCGGATGTGTCTTTTGTTTTTGCAGCTCTTCAAGAATTACCATGCGCTGCCGCGTCATTCGGGTGTTTTTGGATTGCAGCAAGTTATTACCTCTGATGCGATAGGATTTTCACCGATTTTTTAATATTTCCTAAGCCGAATAGAACGTTGTGTCAAGTGTGAAAAATCCTTTTTAATCATACCATATTATTTTAATCCGTTGGAAAAATTTTTACATGAACTCAAAATGACGTCTTCGGGCATAATTATTGCAATTTTTGCTGTATTGTTTTATTTAAAAATGATCTTCTTTCATTTTCATGCGGTCGGGATGGAAATGTTTCCGACACATGTTGCCATACGGAATCTGTTCCGGATAAGCATCGCCAACACAGTACAAAAGAAGCATGAAACCGTTCAATAAACAGACCGCCATATGATTTCCATCCGTATCAGAAAAGGTTATAATATTAACATCACCGGTGCACCGTCTTGTGATGTTGAAAAATTGGAGAAGCCGACCACTGTGGCGGTGTTGCCGGAAAGAATTCCTTTTATAAGGCCCCGCCTAAAGGTTAAGGTCGATGATCAGGTAAAAGTGGGCACCCCTGTTTTCGAAGACAAGCGAAATCCTGATCTCGTATTTCTATCACCGGGAGGAGGACGGGTCGTAAAAATAGATTACGGCCCACGCAGGGTAATTCGAGAGATTGTCATAGCGCTGGATCAAGATGAGGGCTACGAAATCTTTCCGACAATGAATGAAGCCCAGCTGGAGAATATCGATAGAGAAGCCCTGGTTAAAATGATTGTCGCCGGGGGTCTTTGGCCCTTGCTCAGAGAACTTCCATTCCGAAATATCCCAAATCCAATTTCAGTTCCTCCGTCCATTATTGTCAGCCTGGATGCAAGAGAGCCTTTTCAGCCCTTGCCGGAAGCCTATTTAGCGCAGAACATCGATCTGCTTGAGTTCGGAATAAAAATTCTTGATAAACTAACAGAAACCCTTTTCATCAGTACATCCCCGGATAATGGGTTTGTTTTGGACCGTCTGGACGGTCATGTGACCCATACCTGTGATGGTGTTTATCCGGCAGATGATCCGGGCGTATTGATCTATCACATCAAAAAGAGTCCGGCAGAAAACAGGTCCTGGTATATCAACGGGCAGGATGTACTGCGACTGGCGATGCTCTTTAAAACCGGAACGTACCCTGTGGACCAGACCGTTGTTTTGGGAGGAGTTCTTGCCAGGAAGCAAAAGCATTTTCAGACCCGGGTAGGGGTTCCGTTGAGGCATCTTGCAAACGGTCGTGTGGACCATGCTGAAAGGGCACGATATCTTGTCGGTGGAATTTTTAAAGGATATACCGGTTCAGAAGATTCATATATGGGGTTTTATGAAACCTCTCTGGTGCTGATCCCCGATGGTGATGAAAAAGAATTTTTTGGATTTGCCAGACCCGGGTATAAAAAACCCAGCAGGTCGAGAGCCTTTTTATCTGTTTTTAATTCTTCAGCATTGTCTTTGGACTGCAATCAGCATGGTGAAGATCGAGCTTGTGTGAATTGCGGATTCTGCGCAGAGGTTTGTCCGGTCGATATTCTGCCTCAATTTACATATAAATCTGTTCTATCAGATGAAATTGAGGAAGCGCTTGAGCACGGTTTGTTGGATTGTGTGGAATGCGGTCTTTGCACCTATGTGTGTCCGTCGAAAGTGGAACTAAGCGATGTTCTTAAAAATACCAAAAAGGCATACTATCTGGAACAGTTATAGTTATGAAATTCCTTGAAGATTTTTTCGAATCCAACAGAAAACACTTTTCCGAGGGCGGAAGATTCGAAAAACTCCATCCTTTTTTTGATGCGGTGGAGACGTTTTTCTTTATCCCCGGGATTGTTACGAAAACCGAACCCCACGTGCGTGACAGCCTGGATCTAAAACGTTTTATGAGCATGGTTATCGTGGCCCTGATTCCGCCGCTGTTTTTCGGCATCTATAATACCGGTTATCAGTCGAATCTGGCCTCCGGGCTTCCTGTAACGTTCATGGCTGTTTCTCTTAAAGGGCTCCGAATTGTACTCCCGATAATTTTTGTTTCTTATGCCGTGGGATTGGCCTGGGAAACGTTGTTTGCATCTGTTCGAAAACACAATATCAGCGAAGGCTTTCTGGTTACCGGTTTGTTATTCCCTCTAACGCTTCCGCCGACGATTCCCCTCTGGCAGGTTGCCATAGGCATTTCTTTTGGGGTAATCTTTGGCAAGGAGATATTTGGCGGTACGGGAAGGAATTTTTTGAATCCCGCATTGACCGGAAGGGCGTTTTTATTTTTTGCCTATCCCATGAAAATGACCGGCGATACGGTCTGGACGGCGATCAGCGGTGTAAATTCCCAGGGGATTGATACATTCAGCGGGGCGACACCGCTTGCGGTTTCCGCAGTTCAAGGGAGCGCCGACGTTATAGAATCTTTACTGTTAAAGGCCGGATTTACGTTCCCCAAGCTCTTTTACGGCTTATATCCCGGAAGCATTGGCGGGACCTCGGCACTCATGTGCCTGTTGGGTGCCTTCGTGCTGATTCTTACAGGTATCGCCAGTTACAGAATCATGCTCGGCGGCATTTTGGGAGTTCTGGTTGCAGCATTTCCCGGATATATCATTGGCCTGATTTACGGCGGGTCTACCATACCGATGCTTGCACTGAATCCGTTTTACCACCTGGTAATGGGTGGGGCTGCCTTTGGCATTACGTATATGGCTACTGATCCGGTTTCAGCACCGGGAATGAACATTTCAAAATGGATATACGGTTTTGCCATCGGTGTTCTGACGGTACTGATACGCATTTTCAATCCGGCATTTCCCGAAGGGATCATGCTGGCCATTCTTTTTATGAACCTGTTTTCACCGCTGTTGGATCATTTTGAAATCCAGTTCAGGCTGAAAAAAAGGGTGCCGAATGTCTAAGTACATCAAATCCATTTTATTTGCCGCGGTGTTGAGCCTGATTTGCGGCGGTTTGCTGACCCTGGCATCCACCGGTTTGAGAGACTATCAGCTTAATAATATGGAACTTGATATGAATAAGAACATCGTAAAGTCCGTTGGTCTGTTGGAGGATCAAAAGTCTTATTCCGCAGCGGCCGTCGCACAACTCTATGCGGACCATATCAGGCAGATGTGGGTGGATGTCGAAGGAAAAGTTGTTCAAGAAAAAAAAGGTGAAAATAATCTGCCGGTTTATCTTTTTATCCGACAGGGAAACGTACAAGCATACATCATACCCGTCCATTCCCGGGGATTGTGGGGGAAAATAGCCGGATATCTGGCGATAAAAAAGGACGGGGCCACCATTTCGGGATTTACCGTCTACAGTCACCAGGAAACCCCCGGTCTCGGCGGAGAGATAGAGAAAAAATGGTTCCAGAAAAATTTTGAAGGCAAAACTATTCTGAATGATAAGGGCAATTTCGTTTCCGTTACCATTGCCAAAGGATCGGTAAAAGGACAGATACCGGAAAACCGTCAAAAAAATTACGTCGACGGGATCAGCGGCGCTACCATGACCGGAAAATTTTTATCTGCCGGCTTAAAGGAGACGCTGAGCAAATATGAGCCCCTTTCCAAAAGATTCAGAATGAATGAAATCAAATGAAAGTAACAAAAACCAAAGCCTTTCGAATATTCTTTACGCCCATCTGGGAAAGCAATCCGATTTCCGGACAGATCCTGGGAATATGCTCTGCTCTGGCGGTCACCGTTCAGTTAAAGACCGCCATTGTCATGAGCCTGGCCCTGACCTTTGTTCTGGCCGGTTCAAATCTGTTGATTTCTTTGATGCGCAAGTTGATTCCCAGAAATATCCGCATTATCGTCGAACTCACCATTATCGCAACCTTGGTGATTTTTGCGGATCAGGTTCTCAAAGCGTTCCTGTATGATATCAGCAAGCAGCTTTCAATTTTCGTAGGACTCATTATTACCAACTGCATTATCCTTGGAAGGGCCGAAACATACGCTTTGGGGAATCCACCGTTTCATTCCCTGTTGGACGGTATCGGGAACGGCCTCGGATACAGCCAGATCCTGATAACAGTAGCGGTGCTGCGGGAGTTTTTCGGTGCTGGAAAACTTTTTGGATTTCAGGTGATACCCGATGCGTTTTATACCGCAGGATATGAAAATATGGGGTTTATGGTTCTGGCCCCCGGCGCGTTTATTGCCATCGGTCTGATCGTGTGGCTTCAAAAGACGGTTTCAAAAGAATAAACTATGGAAAACCTTGTCAGCATATTTTTAAATTCCGTTTTTGTCGGCAATATCCTTCTGGCGTATTTTCTCGGCATGTGTTCTTTTCTTGCAATTTCGAGAAAAATGGAAACCGCCATAGGACTCGGTTTGGCGGTGACGTTTGTGCTGTCCATTACGACACCGGTAAACTGGCTCGTTTATCACTATCTGCTATCACCCGGTGCCCTGGCATGGGCGGGTTTTCCGGGAGTTGATCTGAGTTTTTTAAAATTCATTATTTTTATTGCCGTTATTGCAGCCATTGTTCAGGCCCTTGAAATGGTTATCGACCGGTATTTACCCCCTCTGTATATGGCCTTGGGTGTCTTTCTTCCGCTGATTGCCGTAAACTGTGCGATTTTGGGAGCGTCTTTGTTCATGGTCGAGCGGAATTACAATTTTTTGGAATCTGTTGTGTTCGGCGCAAGTTCAGGTTTCGGATGGATGCTCGCCATTGTGACCATGGCGGGAATTCGAAAAAAACTCAGATACGCCGATGTCCCCAAGGGACTCGAAGATTTTGGTATCAGCATGATGATCACCGGCCTTATGGCCATGGCGTTTATGCTGTTTTCGGGGATTACACTATAACAATTCCCTTCGCACATAAATTTTTGCTTTTCCCGATAAAATTAAAAAACAATTCTGAAAACACGAAACGGGGAAAGCACGAAATTTGCTAAATATTATTTTCGTATTTTCGTGATAATTATAACTATTTCGGTTACGGGTTGGCCGGATTGACCCTTGGATTATTGAAAAGGAATTATCATTGATTTACCTCGTTAGCCTGACAGTTTTTTCCTCAATCATCTTCATCCTTGTGGGGCTCCTTTTGCTGGTGGAGGCCAAAGTCGTTAAAACGGACGACTGTGATATTGTTATCAATGATGACGAGGAAAAAAGCTTAAAGGTGCCCGGTGGCACCACACTTTTATCCGCGCTTTCCGCCAATGAGATTTATATTCCATCGGCCTGTGGCGGCGGTGGTTCATGTGGAACCTGCAAGTGTGTGGTGGAAGAAGGCGGAAGAGGCATTCTGCCCACCGAACTGGCCCACCTGACACGACGGGAAAAAAAGGAAAATGTCCGTCTTTCCTGTCAACTCAAAGTCAAAGAAAACATGAAGATCCGGTTGCCGGAAGACATCTTCAATGTCAAAAAATACGGCGCTACGGTGGTTTCAAACGATAATGTTGCGACATTTATCAAGGAACTGGTGCTAAAACTCGACCCCGGTGAAGCCATAGAGTTCAGGGCAGGGGCCTATATTCAAATCGATATTCCGGAACATGAGTTTTCATTTTCAGAATTCAGGACCAGGGTGGCCGAACGGTTTCGGCCAGACTGGGATGCCTTCAATCTTTGGGGGCTGCGGTCAAAGACAGAAGAATCGATTTTCAGGGCCTATTCCGTGGCAAACCCGCCCATTGAAAAAGATGTCTTACAATTTACCATTCGCATTGCCACTCCGCCGCCCGGGGTAGTGGAAGCGCCTCCCGGCAAAGGATCATCCTATATTTTCAATCTGAAACCGGGGGACCGGGTGACATTAAGCGGACCGTATGGAGATTTTTTTGCAAAGGAAACCGACATGGAGATGTGCTTTGTGGGCGGCGGCGCCGGAATGGCACCTTTGAGGTCTCACATTTTTCACCAGCTCGATACGTTAAAAACAAAACGGAAGATTTCGTTCTGGTACGGGGCCCGTTCAAAACTGGAACTATTTTTTGAGAAAGAATTCAGGGATCTGGAAAAAAAACATGAGAATTTTTCGTTTCACGTGGCGCTATCCCAGCCCAAACCGGAGGACCAATGGGAGGGGATGACCGGTTACATCCACCAGTGTCTGTATGACAATTATTTAAACACCCATGAAGATCCGACTGAAATTGAATATTATCTCTGCGGTCCGCCGCTGATGATTGATGCCATTGAAGACATGCTGGACAGCCTCGGCGTAGACCCGATAATGATTGCGTATGACAAATTTGGTTAGAAGCTATCTCAAAATAATTTTTTGCCCCAACCTCGGCGTTGGAGCCTCGTTTTAAGTCCTCGACATACTTTAGTATACGTGTCGAAGATCCCGTCAACAGACGGGGCGGGTTAAAACTCGGCCCCGCCTTGATCAGAACAAAAATTGCTAATTTATGAATTGGAAACTTAATTTGCGCCTAATATGGTTGATGGATGGACACTAGTTAGATCAAGATTGAAAGGAGATCACAGTGAGCGGAATCATACTCATAACGGGGGCAACATCCGGTTTTGGCGAAGCATGCACCCGACGATTTGCCAAGGAGGGGTGGCGTCTCATTTTGGCGGCTAGACGAAAAGACCGTTTAAAAGCGTTGCAAGAGCAATTGGGTGGTGAAGCATCCGTTCATATCATGTTACTGGACGTCCGCGATCAGGAAGCGGTGATGGCCGTTCTGACACAGCTGCCCGAAAATTTCTCTGAAGTCGACGTCCTTGTGAACAATGCAGGTCTTGCTCTGGGTCTTGAACCGGCCCATGAATCAGACGTCTCAGACTGGAATACAATGGTGGACACCAATATCAAAGGATTGATGTACTGTACACGGGCGCTTTTACCGGGCATGGTCGAACGCAATCGGGGGCATATTGTCAATATCGGCTCGGTTGCCGGTGACTGGCCCTATCCGGGAGGAAATGTCTATGGCGCCACCAAAGCCTTCGTGAAACAGTTTTCTCAAAATTTGCGTGCCGACCTTTTTGGGACGGGCGTACGGGTTACCAATATAGAACCCGGATTGGCGGAAACCGAATTTTCAGTTGTTCGTTTTAAGGGAGATTCGAAAAAAGCGTCAAAAGTATACGATGGAACCCGTCCGTTAACCGGTGAAGACATTGCGGAAATGATCTACTGGGTTGTAAGCTTACCCCCTCATGTCAATATCAATCGCCTCGAAGTCATGCCGGTTTGTCAAACCTGGGGGGCGTTTGCTGTCCATCGTGATGCATGACCTGGAGGGATTAATTATTACTGTAAAACCTGGAACTGTGGGATATATCAGAATCCTATTGCTCTGCCTTTAAGTCATCAATAGTAAAGAGAAAAGAGGAATGAGGAAAGCATAAAACCAAGGAAACAAGACATAGAGCAAAAAAGTTTAGAAGGTGGGAGGGCAAGAAGGTTGTTTTGATTAAGTGCATTAACCAAGATTTAGTCATGCAATTACCAATATGCAATCACGATATAATCCTACACCATCAGATTGTGCAATATGAAAACGATATCTTAAAAATGATCGTTGCTTGATATTTTCAGTTCGAAGTTGATATCTGTTATTTTAATGGTTTTCCGATCATGGCCAGGTATCACAAGTTTGATTTCGTTTAATTATTATTTAGGAAAATATACTATTTTTATAGGGTATTTTCCCATAAAAATAGTACTTTTCACTTATTGACAATTTTTTATGAATCTGGAGATTATAATGTTTATAAAATTTGGTGAATTCAACCTTTAAAATATCTTTTAATTTAGAATATTATTCTCCGAACGGTCCTCTTTCTGGCCAATATTAGTATTTTTTAGTTCCCCTGAATTCCACTTAGATTAGCCTTTCATTGCCTAATATTTAATTATTTAATTTCTTAATATGAGAGGATCATCGATGAAGTCCAATAATATAATTAGCATCGTAATTGCTGAAGAACATGAACTATTTCGGCAAGGACTCCGTCTGATCTTAAAAGATGAAATAAATTTCGAAATTTTAGGAGAAGCGACAAATGAGCTTCAGGCGATAGAAATGGTGGGTGACCTAAAGCCCGACGTTGTCCTGTTTGGTATGTCGAAACCTGACTTGAATGACATCCAAATCATTCCTGCAATTAAACAAAAAAGCCTTGGAACAAAGATACTCATGCTTTACGACTTTAAGGATGAAAAAACGATGGTGAAGGCATTAAAGGCTGGAGCCAAGGGTTATCTCTCAAAAAATACAACCATATCGAGCCTTATCAAGGCTATCCACACAGTTTACAAGGATGAGTTGTGGGTTGAGCGAAAATTTGTCGCCAGATACTTTAGTGGAGAAGTTAGTTCTGCTTCAGACGAAGAAGGCCAACAATTAGAAAAAAAGAATGCCTTTACTCAAAGGGAACAAGATGTCCTAAATCTCCTAATAAAAGGTTCCACAAACAAAGAAATTGCTCAAAATCTCTTTATTAGTGAAAAGACCGTCAAAAGCCATTTAAACAAAATTTTTAAAAAGCTCAACGTCAGCCGACGCCTTGAGGCCATACTTTATGCTATAAAATTAGGTCTTGCCTAAGTCTTTTTTTTCAAAAAAATACAACCAAAGTCCAATTGACATCCCTCATTTTCCTTAATATCCATTTGAAAGAAACCGACAATTATCATAAGGAACCGACAATGAACATCCTTAATGCATTTATACTGAGAATCCTGAAATCAGCCTCTCTTTCTAAAGAAGAAGTTGGACAAATGAGCATCATCGTTCAGCGGCCATATAGTTATTTGTTAACCGAACTCCAAAGAGTTTTTGATAGCCAAGAGGATGTCAATGTCAAAGTGGATCGTCGATATGATCAGCGGCGGACGAAAAAAGAGCTTGTAACAAAAGAACGTCGCCGGGCCGAGAGACGAAGAAAAAAAGAAATGCTGGTCGAAGTGGTAATTTTAAAATAGGCCTAATGGGCCCGTTGTTTGGATAGAAAAAAAATCTATATATTAAGGCCAAAGGTTTTAAGTCGATGGTTTTAAAAGAGGCCTGATTTTTGGGTCTTTTTTTTTGGAAAAATCATACCAAAGTCCAATTGCCAATGTTTCCCATTGTTATATTATAAATTTGTATCTCCTTACAAAATTGAAATTCAGAATGTTCATTTTAATTGTCAACATGCACTTATGAGAGATTTCTAAAAACAGGTTTTTAGAAATACCCACAAATATAATGTCTAATTAGTATTATATAAATTCAAACATTTTCTTTTAATTTTGAGGTACACAAAATTAAAAGATAGGAAAGTTATACCTATATGAGACCAAGGACGTAAACAAAGGAGTTTAATTTTAGCTAGCTAGGTTTTTTAGAATAGGATTGTCTTGATCTCTCTTTTCGGCAAGCTCTGCTGGCCAACAGGGTTATTGCCGAAAGCAAAATAAAAAAGTGGCATGTGCGGATGCCGCACCATTCGCATACTGTCACTTTTTTATTGCCCGGTTAAATTGGTTAAACACATACAACATATTCGAAAAATTAAGACTTCGGTGTTCCTTTTGGGACAAAAAAGCAAGACATATTTTCGTGCAGTGTTAACACTCGTTGTCGTTATAGGCGGTTTATACAGCCTGAGTGGGTGTGCGCCGAAATTCGTCATCAATGTTGACGGTTATCCCTCACCTAAGGAGTTCGACACAACTTGGACTTCGGACAGATCGATTTCAGTTATGTGGTTCTTTTCACGCTGGTATAAAAAAAAGATCGAAAGCAGAGAATTTTCAGAATATATCGACTTTCCGCAACACCTTTCAACCGAATCCCTGAACCTGCTTCCGAGCGATACGAACTATGTTGTCATCAATCTTAGAATCTACAATTTAAATCGAAAACGTTATCGATTGTTGAAGTGCATTACCTTGGGCAGCCAATATGTTGAGGAGCCGATCGGAGATTGGACAATTCGAGAATATCAGCAACTTGTTGCTGCAGGACCTGTCGTTCCTGACAAGGACATATCGTTATCCGTAAAGCTTTTGTCAGGAGAGTCAGACAGTCTGAATGAGACCATTATTTCCACCAGTCAATTACACTACTTAATTGGAAAGACCTATCCTTCAAACTCTGGTGGAATGGAAAGGAGGTGATTAAATTAAGAAAGGGGATAATGACAAAAACTAACTCAACCATTAAATTTAGGAGGAGCTATGAAGAAATTAATCTTTTGTCTATTCTTTGTTTCAATGGTAGCATTTCCGCTCAATGCCACAGCATGGGAGCAGCTCGATTATACTGTTGATATCAAGGGATATGGCAACCAGGTTGCCGATTACAGTACGGGGTGTCTCAATGTAGATAGTAACACGGAAACATGGACCAATGGTACTAGTTATGACTGGACGAGTTTTAACAATACTGCCGGCGATCCAGCCCCCTGCGTTGGTCCAGGCTGTGGCATGAGTATACAGCAAGGAGATTTTACCACCACAGAATTCAATACTCACAACACAACTTACTTGGATGGGAAAAATTTGGTAGGGTCTGCTGACATGTCGTCTTTAGGTGGTTTGGCCGCTTGTGTTTCATATCAATATGGTACACCCCTTCCATCATACGATGGAAGTTTATACCAGACGCAAACGGTTAAAAACTTAACATATGGCGAAATTTGTCCTGGTGTCCACAGTTCTGCAGGTTACGAAGGGACACAGACGCTTAATTTGAAGATAAATTATGCACCATAATCTGGCTTTGACATAAGCCGAAACACACCGGAGCAGAGAGCGAAAGCTCTCTGCTTAACATATGAGATTAATAATGAATTGGTATAGAATATTTATTTTCATTGGATTGCTTTTAATTGTTATGGCATCGCCTGACCATGCTCGTTCCCAAGCTGTGTCAGAATCTCAACAAGAGCAATCATTCTCGAATGATCAGGAGATCATCAGCGGCAACCAAACAGTAAATTTTCCCTCTTCTGTATCTATCAGGTCATTTCCTTATCCAGGGACTTCTCCTCTGCCACCTTCTTTTCCGATTCCCTCTCACTTCGCCCCACCGGTAACGGATGGTAATTTCGGCAACCTGATACGCATCCTTCAATACAAAGATACCTATTCACTGGAAGATGCTGAGGCGTTCCTTTCTCTGGATGGAGATGTACGGGTACTGACCAGTTGCTATATTCCCGAGAATCAACGAAAAGCGAAAACATCCCTACGAATCATCAATGAGCCCAAGGATAAAATTCTTTTCAAACAGCATTTTAAACTAATTGGTATAGGTAATTACAAGGCTTTAGACGAGAATTCAATCTCTGAGTATATCCTTGGAATCACAATCAGGGAAGGATTGAAAATAGGTGCTGATCTCGCTATCTTTCAGGAAGGAGCAGCCCTTGTGCAAGTTGCGAAGGGCTGGTCTATAGGTCTTTTTAACTCTTTTTCTTTGAGCAATAGTGCTGCTCAAACCGAAGGACATGGGAATGTCACCGTCGGAGGAATTGGTTATGGGAAAGGGGAAACTGGATATAATTCGAAACCCTGGTTAAGAATTCAGTTCTTTGAACAGATTTTGCCTTTGGAAAATAATATTATTGAAAAGCGCAATTCCGGCACATTGAAAGAAGACCCCAGCGAATACGAAAAAACCTTGGAAAAGGCTAAAGAGCCATCCTTAGAAGATAAATTCAAAGGGACTGAGGTCCTAAAACCACAAAGTGACGCTAAATCAATCCTACCATCCAAAATAGAAAAAGCAGAATTAGCCCTAACCCAAAACGAAGAAAATCCAAGCAGATACAAAGTGTATCTTCATTATTCTACGCAAAAAAATAAAGACTTAATTAAAAAACTTTCAGTCTTTCTTGGCAAGTATGGATTTAGAATTCAGGATTCTGAGAGGGTAAAATATAATAATAAAGACATCCGATATTTTCACGATGAAGATCGAGAAGGAGCGCTTCTTTTAAAAGATTGTCTGGCTCAATTTACTCACCACACTTCAAGTCTTAAGGGAACTGATATCAAAATTAGAAATTTAGGGGCCCGATACCCAAATGCTAAAAGGGGAGCACTTGAGCTTTGGATAAATTAAATTAATAATTTAGAAAACTATTTTTTGGATCTACTGTTTAGGAGAATTAATTAACTTCATTGACTTTTGCTTTTAAAATAGAGGTCCTCTATCTTTGATGCTTTGTGGTTACTCTTTCCTTAGGCAGTACAAGGAATTTTAATTTTTGTTGATATCCGTTTTTAAGTTATTGATCGGAGATATGAGATATCTCCGATCGATCTGAAATCCGACCATGCGAAGATATTCTGTGTCTCACATACATATCTGAAAAAGGAGTACAGTTGGGATACCTAATGGATATCCAAATAGTGTCAGATTTTAGTTTAACTAAAATTCTGGGATGTAAGATCTAATTTCAATTTTTACAGATTAAGTGCCTCCGACCTTTTGATTTTCTAACCTTCTAAACTTCTTGTTTTCTCCTCGACGTTAAAATCCTTCAGGTCGAATATTTCAGCAAACCGCTCTCCATGTTTGCTGTGTTTTTTGTAGTAAGCGATACAGTTCTTGACAATGCTGAGCACCTCATCCTCGCTGTAGATTCCTTCAAGTTCAACGGCCAATTTCGGATGCCTACCCAGCTTTCCGCCGAGTTGAACCCGAAATCCTTTGTTTTTTGCTGCGATGGTTCCGGAAGGACACACATGAATACACTTGCCGCATTTTAAGCACCGGCCATGATCAATTTCAGGAATATTTTCTTTTCTGTCGAGGGTAATACACCTTTCAATGCAGGCCTCAACGCAGGCATCGCAACGTGTACATTCTTCATCGGTCGCTTCCGGGATGATCGCACCGATGATTCCCACATCTTTAATTTGTGGTTGAGAACATGCATTGGGACATTCCGCCAGGGTCACCCTGAATTCATGATGATACTTGAGATCGCCCTTGACCCGCTCTTTTAAAAACGTCAAAAGATCGGCGTTTTTAAGTAACGTTTCGATTTTTTTGACCAGAACATCACAGCTGTTCGCCGGATTGGGGCACCCGCTCGATCCAAAACAGGTGTCGAT
>JBFESJ010000020.1:0-25790 GCA_041548585.1 Desulfobacterales bacterium
ATATAACTAAACACACTTTTTTATAAATCGCAACACTTTTTTTATAAAATGATAAATTCAAATTTTGCACCCAAATTTATTTAAACATTATCGCGCTTTTTGATGGTCTTCTGTTTACTTTTCTTTACTTGTTCTTTCACCCGCAAAAGTCCCGGACTGTTATGCAGATACATGAGCGGAGAAGAATATCCAGCCACTATAAAATATTGTTCAAGATCATCAAAAAGAACCGGCCGGTCAGGCCACCGATAATGTTTCTCCCTCTGTTTCAATTCTTGCCATAATTTATTCGCCCAGGGCTTTTTTTTGAATACTTCTTCTTTAGCGGAGTCACAAAGAAACATCTCACAAATAATCGGCTTAATCCGCCACCTGCATCCATGACGGCCCAGGTAAATGCATTTAAATCCGTCATTGAGTTTATTAAGCACCTTTGCCAAAGATCTGATCTCCGCTTCATTCGATACCAGCATGTTCACCACCACATCCCCAAAAAACGTAATGATGCCTTCACGCGAGCAGCAGGCACTGACTTTGCTTTGATAACACTTTTGGGTACATATGTTTTCAAAGTGCTCACGAAGAAATTCGTCCACTGCATCGCGAAACAAAAGATAATCGGAAATTTCCGATAAAAGTCGTTGTCTTTCCTTTATGGAAATCGTCTTCAGGTGACGATATACCATACTCAGTGTCTCTGACTGTTCTTTATTATATGAACTCATATGTTTTTGTTCGCATACCTTTGTTCGGCGTCTATCATTGATAATATGCTTATGTATTGACGGTGTCTTAAAATTTTTTACTTATACGATTTTTTTAACAATCACAAATAAAACCTTTCGCCCCCCTGACTTAAATACGATTAGCTTTGCTTAATAATCTGAAATGAGATATAAATAATAACGAACAACTCATAAAAAATGAAAAACTGAATGATTATTTTGGGCATTCTGCCAAGCCTAATGGTGCCCGAAATTTCAAGCCGGAAAGGAAACATGACCAAACTATCGTCTCAACCGTTATTCAGACACCCTGGTACGGTTGTGGCCCAATGCAAATTCGGCCACGGCGTTTTCGCAACCGAACATATTCCCGCAGATACGACACTGGAAGAATGCTATCATTTGCGGATCAGAAAGGAAGACTGCTCGGGTATTATGAATGATTATGTCTATAGTATGGACTCGGAGGAAGGAGATTCGAAAGAAGAGTCTGAATACTACTCATTCCCATTGGGATGGGGCAGTATCTTCAATCACTCCGACAAGCACAATACCGAATATTGGCACGATGAGGCGCGGGATCTCATCATTTTCCATACCATAAAAGATGTCTCTGCCGGTGAGCAGCTTTTTATTAATTATGGCAAAGATTGGTGGGAAACGCGTGAATGCAAGCCTGAAAATGACCCATAATTTTAAAATCCGTTACCGTTTATAGCAGTTGCCAAAAATATGTTCCGATTTATCCGCCTTTGGTGTGGTTGAATGAATAACGGTCACAATTTGCCGTAAGCCGTCGGATGATTTCGTTTAGGTCGGGAAGCTGTCTGAGCAAATTAGAGCGCGTTAAAGAGAACATCTTCGAAGTTTTTCAAATTAGAAAATAAAATCACTTGAATAAGACCTATCTAAGTGACATCAGATACGGCTTCATTAGAAAAAAACCGCGAAACTTGAATGACAAGCATAGATCCGGCCTCGATTATTCCTCGTTTTAGACCGCTTCTTTGCAGACGCCGCAGATATTGCACGATTCCATGGGACAAGGCGGCGAGGTTTTACCCTGAAGGGCTCTTTTGTACTCCGTTTTGAGAAAAGATTTGCGAATGCCGTGATCAATAAAATCCCAAGGAAGTACTTCGTCCAATGAACGTTCCCTATGAACATAGAAATCAGGGTTTATGGGAGAGGATTTAAAGGTTTTTGGCCAATTCCCTTGGTTCGTGTTCACTAAAGATAATATTTGTGAAACGTTACGGTCTCCCCGTGACAGCAACGCCTGAATGTAAGCCCAGCGCGGAATATCCGCATGAACACGAACGTTTGCCACCCTTTTCAGACCGTTCTTGACTTTTTTTATCTTGTCTTTCAGCAGGCGAACATCATCCATTTTAACCCATTGAAACGGTGTAAACGGTTTTGGAACAAAACTGTTCAGACTCACGGTGATCTCACCCATATGTTTTTTGGCCCGGCTCGATTTGAGGAATCGATGCTTGATTTGCTTACAGAGCATGACAATCGCTTCAACATCGTCCATGGTTTCTGTGGGAAGACCGACCATAAAATAGAGTTTTATGTTGGGGATGCCGGCAGCGACAATTTGTTCGGCGGCATCGAGGATGTCTGTTTCGCTGATGCCCTTGTTAATGACGTTGCGCATCCGCTCTGACCCTGCATCCGGTGCAATTGTGGCAGTTTTGGTTTTGCTTTTCTTGAGGGCCAAAAGAAGTTCGGGGGTTAGCGCATCCGCTCGAAGGGAGCTGAAAGATAGTCGGGTATCTTTTTCAAACTCCCGGCCACAGATTCTATTGAGGTCCGGAAGATCCGACACGGCGGCACCGACAAGCCCTATTTTTTCGGTCCGTGAGGCCCCCTGCTGCATACATTCTTTTAGAAGCGAGAAGGGTCTGAATCTTGGCGGCCTGTAAACAAATCCTGTACTACAGAATCTGCAGCCGTGCGGACAGCCCCGACTGACTTCAATGAGAAACGTGTTGTCAAAGATAGTATCCGAAGTAATGATCGGACTACAGGTGGAAACCCGGGAAAGATCTTTCACATACTGGCGCTCAACTTTTGCCGGCACGTCGGTTATCGGTTCAAGCGCACAGAGCGTTCCATCAGAATTGTATGTGGTCTTGTATAATGATGGGGCATAAGTGCCGGGAACGTCACGGGCAAGGGTATCTAAACACGATGTTCTGTCTTGAGCCAACAAATCGGATGAAAGCGTGGCAAAAAACCGGGGGAGAATGGCTTCGGCCTCCCCGATGAGAAAACAGTCGATAAACGGCGCTAACGGTTCTGGATTTAAAAAAAAAGCGACTCCCCCTGCAACAACGAGAGGGTGGGGGAGTCCTCTGTCTCTTGATTGCAGGGGGAGTTTTGCTTTTTCGAGAATTGAAAGGAGGTTGGGGTAATCATTCTCATATGAAACTGAAAAAGCGATGAGGTCAAAAACGGAAATAGGATTTCCGGACTCAAGGGTTGTGATCCGTTCTGCTGGTCGTAAATCACCATCATCCGGGAGAAATGATCTTTCACATACGACATGTTCAAATGTATTGATGAGTTCATATACCGCCTGAAAACCGAGATTGGACATTCCAACATGATACGTGTTTGGATAAACCAGCGCGACCTTGATACGTCCTTTCCATTTTTTACGGATGAATCCGGTTTCGGATTCAGAAACTTTCCTATGGAATTTATGAGTTGACCCTATCATTGATAATTAACGTCAATCTCTAGTCTGCCTTTTTTCGTAAAAACGTCGGGACATCTAGATTGCTCAGGTCGCTATTGTCGATGACAATACCCCTGTATCCTCTGTAAGTGCCGCCGCCCGATTCACCCACCGCGTGTTTTCGACGGATAAATGTCGGTTCGTCATAGTCTATGGCATCGTTTAAATCGTCCATTGTAATATCTCTGACCTTGCCTCTGAGCTCATTTTTCATTTCGGTTTCAGAACCCGAATTAATTCCGGTTGCAATGACAGTGACACGCATCTCATTTCCGATGCTGTCATCTACGGCGGTTCCCCATATAATGTCGGCATCCTCTCCGACTTCACTATATATCCGATCGGAAGCTTCGGTCATTTCTTCCATTGTCAAATCGGTGTTGCTGGTGATGTTCATTAATACGCCCTTTGCACCGTTAATGGAGATGTCTTCCAGCAGGGGATGGGAAATTGCCCGTTCGGCGGCCTCCATAGCACGATTTTCTCCATTTGCAATACCGATGCCCATGATGGCCATACCCGCTTTGGACATTATTGTTTTGACATCGGCAAAGTCAAGATTGATCAATCCCGGCATCATGATAAGATCCGTAATCCCCTTGACAGAATGCAGCAGGACCTCATCCGCTTTCTTGAACATATCGATCATTCTCGCATTTTTGGATGCAAGGCCCCTTAGTCTGTCGTTTGGGATGGTGATGACCGTATCGGCCACTTTCTTGAGAATATCGATGCCGTCTTCAGCCTGTTTGGCTCTTTTTCTGCCTTCAAATGAAAACGGTCTCGTCACCACCGCCACCGTCAACACATCAATTTCTTTGCAAAGTTCAGCGATGACCGGAGCAGCCCCTGTCCCGGTACCGCCACCGAATCCTGCCGTAATGAACACCATATGGCTGCCCTCAAGTGCATTTTTGATGGTTTCGGCATTTTCGAGTGCAGCTTCCCGCCCAATTTGAGGGTTGGCCCCGGCTCCGAGTCCCTGTGTGAGTTGTTCACCGATCTGTAGCTTGACAGTTGCCTTGGAAACCTCAAGGGACTGAGCATCTGTATTGGCGGCGATAAACTTTACGCCTTGCAGCTTGGAATCAATCATGTTGTTGATCGCGTTGCCGCCGGCTCCGCCAACACCAATAACCATGATCTTCGCAAAATTGTCGTTCTCTACCAAAGTAAACGTCATTTCCCCCACCTCCTGTACGATAAATTGCTTTTATTTTCTAATTTCGAGCGGTCCCCATGTCCGCTTCGGTGAATACCTGTTAATTTCATATCAACTCATTTCATATGACCTCCTTAAACCATCTTTTCATCCGTGTCATGATACGGTTAAAAATGTTTGTGTCACGAATTCTGAATTTCTTTTTCGGTTGATTTCTGGCGCCGTATAAGACAAGCCCTACACCTGTCGCATACATGGGATTATTGACAACATCCGTAAGACCGCTGATTCCCCTGGGCGTACCCAGTCGGGTTGGAAGGTCGAAAACCGATTCCGCAACGTCCGTCACACCCTCCAGAAGGGATGTTCCACCGGTTAAAACAACACCGGAAGTAACGATTTTTTCCATTCCAGCCCTAAAGACTTCTCTTTTTATCAGCGAAAAGATCTCTTCCATGCGGGGTTCCAGTATTTCCCCGAGGATCTGTCGTTGAAGTTTTCTGGGTTTACGGCCGCCCATACCGGGGACGTCGACGGTCTCGTCGGCGCTGATATTTCGGGAAATACAGGTGCCGTATTTTTTTTTGATCTTTTCGGCATCACCCATAGACGCACGTAAGCCGATACTGATATCATTTGTCAGGTTATTGCCACCAAGGGACAGAACAAATGTGTGCTTGATATTTTTCCCCGAAAAAATTGCAAGATCGCTCGTACCACCGCCGAGGTCCAACAGGGCCGTACCCACATCTTTTTCCTCATCGGTCAGCACCGCTTCTCCTGAAGCAAGTGGTTCCAGAACAATATCGCAGACATCAAGACCCGATCGATTGGCGCATTTAACAATATTATGCGCAGATGTTACAGCGCCCGTCACAATATGAATCTTGGCTTCCAAGCGTACACCGGACATACCGATAGGATTCTGAATTCCGCCCTGATCGTCGATCATGAATTCCTGAGGAATCACATGGATGACTTCTCGATCCATAGGAATTGCCACGGCGCGCGCAGCATCTATGACACGGTCCACATCTTGCTGGGTAACTTCCGGCCCCTTAATTGCTACGATTCCGCGACTGTTAAAACCGGTGATATGACCGCCTGCAATTCCGGCGTAAACCGCTGAAATTTCACAACCTGCCATAAGCTCCGCTTCTTCAATGGCTTTCTGAATCGATTCTACGGTAGATTCAATATTTACCACCACACCTTTTCGAAGTCCGATGGAGGGATGTGTTCCGATACCGACGATGTTTATTTTATCCCCTGTTATTTCACCAACCACGGCACATATTTTCGTCGTTCCGATATCGAGTCCGACAATAATGTTTTCCTGTCCCTGCATCTCAAACCTCCTTATGGCCCCTGACAGCGGATTCTATTTTCGCAGGATTTACAACAATGCGATTCAAATTATTGAGATCAATGGATTCAAGGCGTGAAAACCCGCCATTCTTTTTCAGATAATAAAGAACATCTTTTAGCATTGCATATTTACTCGAGTAATCATTGTATCCGATTTTTATTTCTTTGATGTGATCGAAGGCATAAATGGTAAGGCCCATTTCGCGATCCACACGGATTCTTTTTATTAACCTGTAAGGGAGAACGCTTTCAGATTTTTGCCCAAGCGCCAATATATTCATGACGGCATCAAAAGGAATGCTTCTGGACTCGCCGTTCACATTAATGTCTGAAAATTCAAGCCCGCTGATCATCGGCAAATTGCATTGGTCTGATGCATTCATTTCTTTGAAGATTTCACCATGAGCATTGATGATAAATTTCCGGCCGAGATCAAGAATCGCAAGGGGTTTTTGTTCCTTTATCCTGATATTGATTCCTGAAGGAAGTTCTCTGCTGACCTCTGCATCTTGAATCCATGAATGTGCAATCAGTCGCTTTCTAACCTTAGAGAGATTGACTGAAAAAATATTGACACCGGTATGGATCTGTGCCGCTTTCAAAACCTGTTTATGGGTGAGTCGATGAGTTCCGGTAACCATCAATCCTTTTGCCCTAAAATAATCGCACTGGGTTAAAAAGTCGTAACTAAAAACAAAGAGTAAGCTGATAAACAGCAAGGCTGTTCCAACGGCCGTAATTTTTATACCGAATACAACACGCTTTAACATCTTATTGCGCTTTCTGGCGGCACTGTTTTTGTAATAATTTTTCCGTATGCGTTTACGCCCCAACAATCTTAACCTCTCTTTCCAGCTGAATATTGAACTTTTTTAATACGACTTCCTCAGCAAGATTCATCAGTGCCAGAAAGTCGTCGGCCGATGCTTCGTATCGGTTGATAAAAAAGTTGGCGTGTTTGGATGAAATTTCTGCGCCACCGATGGATTTTCCTTTTAGGCCGGCCATCTCAATAAGCTGGCCGGCGGTTTTTCCTGATATCGGGTTTTTAAAAAAACATCCCGCACTTGGCAAACCGACGGGCTGATTCTTATTTCGGGCTTTTACAATTTTTCTGGCCGCTTTCTTTAGTTTTTCAGGATCCGAAGGACAAAGACAGAAACTGCCGCCCAATATAAGTGTTTGATCGCGATGACCATTTGTCAGCTCAGGGCGCCATGACAGCTTCCGATAAGTAAAATCGAGATCCTCCCTTTTAATACTGCGCGTACGGCCTGTTGGCAGGAGAACGTCTATGGATTCAAGCACATTTTCCATGGAACCATGAAATGTTCCGGCGTTCATCATAATGCCTCCGCCAACCGTCCCGGGAATACCCAGGGCAAAATTCATGCCTTCCAAACCCCGTTTCAGAGCATAAGAACAAAGGGTCTTCAGACGGGCACCTGCCATGGCCGTAATAATAACACCATCGGCCTTAGCGTCTGTTTGATCAATCGTCTTCAAACACTTTGTCAGCACGATGACAATGCCGGGAATGCCGGTCTCCTTGACCAGAAGATTGGTGCCTCCACCGATGACCAGAGAAGAAAGACGATTGTCCCACGACCATTTGACCAGCGTTTGAAGATCTTCAACGGTTTCAGGCGTCACAAAAGCCTCGGCCGGCCCGCCGACACGCAAGGATGTGTGTCTGGACATCGGTTCACCAAATTTAACGTTATTTCCAAAACGGCTCTCAAGCCATTTGATTGAATGCGAATCAAGGGCCATAAACGGTATGTCCTCTGTAACCTACCCCCAAATTTTAACGGGTCGCTGTCTGAGTGTATTCTTTTGACACTGATTTTAAGAGAACTAAATTGGTAATAAAACTCAGCCTTACAGTTTATCCAGTACCATTTCCCCAACTTTCCAGACATCACCTGCACCTAAGGTGAGTAGAATGTCATTCGGGGTTAAAATTTCTTTCAGATGCGAAACTGCTGTTTCAAAATTCTGGATATAAACGACTTCCTTGTGGCCGTGAAGCTGGATTCCTTGAAACAAGGCATGTCCATCGATCCCTTTTATCTCTTTTTCTCCGGCTGCATAGATGGGAAGAACCACGAGCAGGTCCGATTGGTAGAATGCACGGGTAAAGTCATCAAAAAGCGCCTGGGTTCTGCTATAACGGTGTGGCTGGAACACCGCTACAATTCGCCTGTCCGGCCAGCATTCCCTTGCCGCCTCCAGGGTTGTCTTAATTTCCGTTGGGTGATGGCCGTAGTCGTCAACAACCGTAATGTCCCTTTTTTCACCCTTAATTTCCAGCCGCCGTTGAACACCTTCCGCGGTTTGAAGCGCCGATTTTATAACGTCAAAGGGTATATCGAGTTCCATGCCCACCGCGATACTTGCCAGGGAATTGTAAACATTATGAATACCCGGAAGATTCAGCAAGATCTCTCCGAGTAACGTTCCAAGATGATACACCTTGAACCTGCTTTTTAACCCTTCAAAAACCACGTCTTTTGCCCGAAAATCGGCCTGGGTGCTCATTCCATACGTTGTAAAACGTTTCTGAATGTTCGGAATAATTTCCTGGATCGGCTCATTGTCCAAACAAAGAACCGCCAAACCGTAAAACGGTATTTTTTCAATAAAACTCAAAAAGACTTCTTGGATGTGGTTTAAGCCTTGATAGAAATCGAGATGCTCTCGATCGATATTCGTCACCACTGCGATGGTCGGGGACATTTTAAGAAAAGAACCGTCACTTTCGTCAGCTTCTGCCACGATATAATCCCCTTCTCCCAAAAGCGCATTGGAATCGATGCTTTTGAGTTTCCCGCCAATAACGACCGTAGGATCAAGACCGCCCTTACCCAGCACAGAAGCGACAATAGACGTTGTTGATGTTTTGCCGTGAGCCCCTGCGATCGCCACACTGTACTTTAAACGCATGAGTTCCGCCAGCATCTCCGCCCGGGGAATTACCGGGATTGACGCCCGGCCTGCGGCAACAACCTCGGGATTTTCCGGACGGACTGCCGACGATGTTACAACAACATCTGCCCCGCGAATCTGTCCTTCAGAATGACCTTTAAATACAATTCCCCCAAGGCGTTCCAGACGCCGGGTAATGTCCGAAGAACTGATGTCAGACCCGGACACCTTATAGCCGAGGTTGAGCAAAAGCTCGGCAATCCCGCTCATTCCGATACCGCCGATTCCCACAAAATGAATATGGTATTTTTTTAGAAACATACGTTTAGTCCAATTAGTTTTATTGGTTTTACTAACCTAATCCGGATAAGCCGGAAAAGTTACAAGTGAACTAAAGTTTGAAGTGAGCTAAAGTTAAGGAGTCGCTGCGCTCCGGCAGTTTATATTAAACCAACAGAATTCCATAACTTTAGGCACTTTAGATCACCTTAGGCACTTCACACTTTCTAATTTTAGATATCTTTGCCATAAAATGCACAAATTTTATCACTTAGAAATTAGATCATAACAGTCATCGACAATCATCGCTGTCGCATCGACACATCCAAAATCCCTGGACCGGGACGCCATCTGATGCAGGGCTTTCGGTCGCAAGGCATAATGATTGATTCGCTCTGAAAGGACTTCACCGCTGAGATCCTTTTCGAGAATCATCTCGGCAGCCCCTGCTTTTTCCAAAGATTGCGCGTTTAAAACCTGATGGTTATCGGCCGCATAAGGAAACGGTATGAAAATAACCCCCTTCCCAATGGCCGTGACTTCTGCCACAGTGGTTGCACCTGCACGACATATGATAAGATCGGCTTTTTGATACTGCCGGGCCATGTCTTTAAAAAATGCCCGCGTATCGTTTGCAATGCCGTGTTCGTCATACGTCTGTTTTACCTGTGTTTCATCCTGTGCGCCGGTTTGATGCACAAAGAATATTTTTCCCTTATCTTTGATATGTTCAAGGGCCTCCAGAAGCGCCACATTTATACTGTGGGCCCCCTGGCTTCCCCCCAGTATCAGGATTGTAAATTGCCCCTGTTTTTTTTTATCCTTGTTATCGGTATGTTTTTGCGCCTTCGCACATTGAACAATTTCTTTTCTCACCGGATTTCCGGTAAACCGTATTTTTTGGGGCGTCACCCCAAATTTCGTTTCTGTAAACGAAACATATATTCGGTCCGCAAAGCGCGAAAGAATTCGATTGGTGATCCCCGGTAGAATATTCTGCTCATGCAAGACGATCTTAATGCCCAAGAGCCATGCACCCATAGCCAAAGGACCCGCGGAGTAACCGCCAACGCCAATAACCAGATGAGGCTTAAAGCGTTTAAGGATCAAAATAGAGTCAATGACCCCTTTGGGTATTTTTGAAATCGACACGATCTGATTCCATATCCCCCGCCGCTTGAAACCTTCAGCTGTAATGCGTTTATGGCCAAAACCGGTTTCAGACAAAATCGAAATTTCAAACGGCTTTCCGGTGCCGACAAACAAGACGCTGTTTTCAGAGTTTTTGGCCAGAAACTCCTGAGCAATGGCAATCCCTGGAAAAAGATGGCCGCCGGTTCCTCCGCCGGCAATGACGACGCGTATGGCTCCTGAAGCCCATCCCAACGGACGAAGGTCTTTTTTCTGTTTATTTTTTTTATCGTCTTGATCCATAATTGCCGTCTTGTGTTTGTCACGTTCCACTTATTACCGGTCACTGGTCACTCGTTACTTTTTTAGGCACCTTCCTCATCGTGCCGATGTTCATCAGCACACCGATGGCGGCCATGTTCATCAAAAGGGATGTACCGCCATAACTTAAAAATGGGAGCGTAAGCCCCTTGGTCGGAAGGAGCCCAAGGGAAACACCCATGTTAATACAAATCTGCAGCCCCATTGCCGTTGTGAGGCCGATGGCCACGAATGATCCGAAAGCATCCGTGCTGTTTCTGGCAATGTATATGCCCCTCCATAAGATCACGGTATAAAGTCCCAGGATAATCAAAACCCCTAAAAGTCCGAGTTCCTCTCCGATGACCGAAAAAATAAAATCGGTGTGAGGTTCAGGGAGGTAAAACAACTTCTGGTAACCCTTTCCGATACCAGCGCCCCATATTCCCCCTGTGCCAAAGGCCAAAAGAGAATGGACAACCTGGTATCCTTTATCTGCTGAATATTGCCACGGATTCATAAAGGACATGATACGCTCAATTCGATAATCAGCACTGACCATTAAATAGTAGATGATGGGGATGACCAGGACCAGCGATCCCAGCAAATATGAAATACGAACCCCTCCGACAAAAAGCATGATCCATGTTATTGCCCCAAAAATAACCACAGAGCCAAAGTCGGGCTGCAACATGATCAAAACCGCAAACATGCACAGGACCAAAACATGGGGCAAAAAACCGACCTTAAACTCCTTAATTCTATTCATTTTTTTGTTCATTGAATACGCCAGATAGATCACCAGAGCAAACCGGGCAAATTCAGAGGGCTGAAACGAAAAACTATGGATGCGAAACCACCGTTTTGCACCCCCTGCCGAATATCCGAATCCGGAAATAAGGATCGCAACAAGAAGGATAAATGCCAGGATAAGCAACGGATATGTCAAAGAACGAAAAATCCTGTATGGAATATGGCAACTGATGACCAGCACAACAATACCCAACAGTGCAAAAATGGATTGTTTTTTTAAAAAATAATAACTCGTACCGAACTTTTTCAGGGCCAGCGCCGAACTCGCACTGTAGACCATAACGATGCCGATTCCCACCAGGAACAAAACCGGAAACAAAAGCGCAATATCGTATTGCATGGGCTGTTTGCGGACGTTTCTGGTTTTTTGTTTATCACTGGCCATTCGTTATATTTCGATCTGACTTTTCAAGATTTTTTACCGCCTTGCAGAATGCTTCTCCCCGATGTGCATAGCTGGTGTACATATCAAAGCTTGAACAACCGGGAGACAAAAGCACAACATCCCCGGGCATCGCTGAAAGATATGCTAAACGGACCGCATCTTCCATTGTGGATGCAATATGAGCGCCGTCCTGGCTCGAATCTTCAAGAACCGATTTTATGTCACTCCCTGCTTCGCCCATTACGATCAGTTTTCTTGTATGTTGCTCCACCAGACCTCTAAGTTGTTTAAAGTCTCCACCTTTATCGCGCCCGCCCATAATAAGAACCACCGGTTTGTCGAAAACTTCAAGCGCTCTGGCCACTGCATCAATGTTTGTCCCTTTTGAATCGTCGTAAAAGTGGACACCGTTGATGGTTTTAATAAATTCCAAACGATGGGAAAGCCCCTTGAAATCGTTTAATGCGGACTGGATTCCTGCCAAGTTCCCACCGGCGGCCAGGGCCGCCAACGCCGCCGCCGCCGCATTTTCCATGTTGTGCCGCCCCAAAAGATTTACTTTTGAAAGATCAAGGAAGCCCTCGGGGTCCTCTTTTGTAAAAATTTTAATCACCGGCGTATTTTGTCCATTGAGTTGGCTGATGAGTGCATGTTCCTGTTTTCTGGCATCAGAATTACCCTGATAATAAAAGGGTAGTGTCCGGGTCCTAAGCGTTTTGCTAATTAAAGAAATAAAGGGATCAGAACCGTTTATCACCGCAGTATCGCCTTCTGTCTGGTTTTTGAAAATACGGCCCTTGGACCTTACATAAGATATAAAATCCGGATATCGATCGAGATGGTCCGAAGTGATGTTCAGCAGAACACTGACACGAGGTCTGAATGTTTCGATGGTGTCGAGCTGAAAACTGCTGACTTCGACCACAACAATGTCGGCCGTTTCTTCCCCGCCGGCATAATCGATCAAAGGATTACCGATATTTCCGCCCACAAAGACCTTAAACCTCGAATTTTCGAGCATACGGCCCAAAAGCCGCGTCGTTGTCGTTTTGCCGTTGGTACCGGATATGGCAACAATAGGTTCCCGGATGTATCGCGAAGCAAGCTCAAGCTCCCCCAATACCGGTATGCCTTTTTCTTTGGCGCGTTCTATCGGCAAAATGGTATGGGGAACCCCCGGACTCACAATAATTAAATCGGTCGTTTCAAACGTCTTCGTGTTATGCTGGCCCAATTCTGTTTTAACGCCCATTTTAAGCACTTCCGGTAAATAGCTGGCCAGAGCATCTTCTTTGGCAATATCGGTTATCGTCACGATTCCACCCTTGTTTTTTGCGAACCGGGCTGTGGCCATACCGGATATACCGAGACCGACGATAAGAATGTTTTTTTGATGAAGATCCATATCTTTTATCTCAGTTTCAAGGTACTCATGGAAATTAGCGCCAGTGCAATGGCGATAATCCAGAATCGAACAATAACCTTGGGTTCCGGCCATCCTTTGAGTTCAAAATGGTGGTGAAGCGGGGCCATTCGGAAAATTCTGCGACCGTTGGTCATCTTGAAAAAACCGACTTGAAAAATTACAGACAGCGTTTCAATGACAAAAAGCCCGCCCACCAGGACCAGCAGTATCTCCTGCTTGGTGATGACCGCCACGGTACCAATTGCTGCGCCCAGCGCCAGGGAACCCACATCCCCCATAAAAATTTGAGCAGGATACGAATTGAACCATAAAAATCCCAGGCCTGAACCGGCCATGGCGCCACAGAAAATAGCCATCTCTCCACTTCCTGCCACATAATTAATTTGCAGGTAATTGGCGATCTTAACGTGCCCGGCCACATAGGCAAAAACCATATACGCGGCTGAAGCAATAATAAACGGTCCGATGGCAAGGCCATCCAGCCCGTCAGTGATATTGACCGCATTCGACGTACCGATAATGACAAACGCTGCAAACAGGATATATCCCCACCCGAGATCGGGTGAAACTTTTTTAAAAAACGGAATGGTGACCTGGGTGGAAAAATCCGGAGACACATAGACCAGAATCCCTGTAACAATTGCCAGAATCGATTGAAGCAGAATTTTGTTTCGAACAGTCAGCCCCTTGCTCTGCTTCTTGACCTGCATGAGATAGTCATCAATAAAACCGATACTGCCGAAGCCCACAGTCACCAGAAGCACGATCCAAACAAAATAATTGGTTAAATTGGTCCACAGGAGCGTTGAAACGGTGATTGAAAAAATGATCAGTGTTCCGCCCATGGTGGGTGTTCCGGCCTTTTTAAGGTGTGTTTCCGGACCGTCATCTCGGATATACTGACCGATCTGCATGTAGCTCAGTTTCCGAATCACCCAGGGTCCCAGCAAAAAACAGATTAAAAACGCCGTCAGGCTGGCATAGATGGTCCGGAAAGTAATGTACCGGAATACATTAAAAACCGACAGGGTCTTATGAAGCGGATATAATAAATGATACAGCATGCTTTTGTTTTATTCTTATAATGGCGGCTTAAATTTTTCTAAAAATCGGTTTCACCTGAGCTTCAAGTGTGATTAAATTTTTTATCAATTTTAATTATCGGCCCACGCCAATAGCCCTTGGACAACCTTTTCCATGGCCATGCCCCTGGATCCTTTCACCAAAACCCAGTCGCCGGCATCAAGCCGTTCTGTAACAGCTTTTAAGATCTCTTCCCGGGTACCTTTAAAAATATCATCGGATTCCATATGTTCTTCCAATGCACCTGCCACAATATCTTCTGCGAATTTTCCGGTCACATAAAGCCCGGCAATATCAGACCCGGCGGCAATGGAACCTATCTCTCGATGCATAGACGCTGAATATTCCCCGAGTTCAAGCATATCGCCGGCAATCAGAAATCCCCTGCTCTTTCCCTTCAATGACGTAAGGGTCTTTATGGCGGCTTGCATTGAACCCGGATTGGCATTATACGTATCGTCGATGATATGGACCCTTTTGCCGGTTTTATGGATATTCATCCTCCCTTTAACCGGCTCGAACGCTTCAAGGCCGTCCTTGATTTCACCGGCCGTTAACCCCAAATGATGGCCCACAGCAGACGCCGCCAAAGCATTTGAAATCATAAAAACCGCCGGAGTTTTAAGGTGAACGGGAATATTTTCCCCTGGAAGCACCAGCATAAAGGAAAGCCCCTCCCCTTTTTCCTGTATGGACTCGGCTCTGACTGCGGCATCTTTGGACACGCCAAAAAACAAAACATTTCTGGACGTGGTATCCGCCAGTTTCAACAGCCTTGGATCGTCTGCATTGAGAATCGCCGTGCCCTCCGGGTTGATCTTTCCCAGAAGTTCACCTTTAGCTTTCATGACCGCATCCACAGAGCCCAATCCTTCAAGGTGTGCGGGGCCGATATTTGTAATCACGCCGATATCCGGCAGACAGATTTCGGTAAGCCGCTCGATCTCTCCGGGCCTGTTCATTCCCAACTCCACAACAGCCCATTGGTGCTCTCTGTTCAAGTTCAGCAGGGTCAGGGGAAGCCCGATTTCGTTATTTAAATTTCCTTGGGTCGATAAGGTGCAAAACCGACGGGAAACCACACCGGATGTCATATTGCGAGTGCTGGTCTTCCCGTTTGAGCCTGTGATGGCAATGACCGAAACAGGTGTGCGTCTTCTGTTAAATGCTGCCAGATCACCCAGAGCCCTGACGGTGTCATCTACAGTGATACAAACAATTCTATTTTTTAACGATTTCGCTTCGGGCAGCATGTCGATTTTTCTTTTTTCTATCAAAAATCCGCTGACACCGTTTTCAATGACGATATCGATAAAACTGTGGCCGTCATGAACGTCTCCTTTAATGGCAATAAAGAGGTCGGCGGCAGATATCTTGCGAGAGTCGATGGAGATCCCGGTAAACGTGCATGCCAAATCACCGTAAAAAAGGTCTCCTCCGGTTGCCTCCAGGACTTCAGAAGTACGCCACGGAATCAGGTCCCGGTCTAAAGGTTTTGGATTGCCGGACAACAACTGCGGATTGGATCTCGTTTTGCACGCTAAATTTTTTACGTCTAACGCAGAAAGGGCTTTTTCCGCCTCTATTCTGTCGTCAAACGCAATGGTCCGGTCTCCGATGATTTGATAGGGTTCATTTCCCTTACCCGCAATCAAAATCGCATCTTTTGGTTTTGACGCCATAATGCCAAGTGCGATGGCGTTTCTTCGATCAGCCTCAACCACAACACCCTTTTTCGAAAAATCTTGGTTTAGATCCGATGGCGTAAATGTATGCGATATCGATTTTTGTGCGCCATCAAGAATCTGATCGATAATCGCCATGGGCGGTTCGGTTCTTGGATTATCCGACGTGATCACAACAAGATCGGAGAGCCTTCCGGCGATTTCGCCCATTTGGGGTCGTTTCGCTTTGTCCCGGTTGCCGCCGCAACCAAATACACAGATGAGTCGACCCGGAGTGCTTGATCGTAAAGCGGAAAGCACATTTTTAAGGGCATCCGGTGTATGTGCATAATCCACGTATACAAAACGTTGGTGATCATTCGGGATAGATTCAAGACGCCCGGGCACGGCCTTTACCGATTCAATGCCGTCTTTGATGACATCCAATGACAAACCGAGGACAATACCCGCACCGGTGGCACAGAGAATATTTTCCAAATTATGCCGGCCCACAAGATGCGATTTGAACTCGAAAACGCCGTCAGGAGTAGAGATTTTACCCTCAATCCCGCCCAAATCATGGTTGAAGCCTTCGGGCCGTATACGGTTGTTGTCTGCAAAACCGGTGGAAAGTACGGACGCTTGGGCAGAGCGCGATTCGAGCAAATGGAAGAGTTCTTCTCCCCTTTTATCATTACGATTTATGATGGCCAGGGATCGGTGATCTGCCGGTTTGAAATCAAGGATCTCTGTGAAAAGCCTTTTTTTACAAGCCCAGTAGGAATCCATATCCTGGTGATAATCCAGATGGTCCTGGGTCAAATTGGTAAATATTGCGAGATCGAATTTGCAATGATGAACTCTATACAGATCGAGCGCATGCGAAGAGACTTCCATGACGACGTGGGTAACTCCGTTTTCAAGCATTTCTGCCAGGATCTTCTGAAGGTCCAGAGATTCGGGGGTTGTTATGGGATTTTGAAACGTTTTGCCGTCGAATCTGTAATTTAAGGTTCCGATGACACCCACATGAATCCCTGCTGCCAAAAAAATGTGCTCCATTAAAAATGCAGTGGTTGTTTTGCCGTTGGTACCGGTGATCCCGATTAAAAAGAGTTTTTCCGACGGATTTGAATAAAACCGGGCGGATATGGCCGCAAGGGCCTTTCTGGTATTTTCGACTTCGACAATTAAGGCTTCACTTCTGACGGGTTTCTGGGTGACAATGGCCGATGCGCCCCTTGCCAGCGCTTCATGAATAAAGTCATGGCCGTCCGCCACAAGCCCCGGTATGGCAACAAAGAGTCCGCCCGGCTGAACATCCTGAGCCCTGTAATGGATTGAACCTATTTCAGGATCCGGTGAAAACGAAGCTCCGGTGGTATCCGGATCAGTGTGCGTGACATTTTTGATATCCGGGACAGGCCCGCCGGACACATCCCTTATTCCGTAAAATTTTACAGGGCCGACGGTTTTTAATAGATATGAAAGCCGCATCCTTTTGTCTAGTTCCTCATAGAAACCATTAATCTGCCGGTTTTTCTTTTTGGCGATATGTTCATATAGTCGAGTGTTTTTTGGGTAATCTTTTTAAATGCCGGTGCAGCAACAATACTTCCATAATGCTGTTTTTTGGGTTCGTCAACAACAACCAAAACGGCAATTTTTGGCTTTTCCACAGGTGCAAATCCTACAAAGGACGATACATATTTTTTATAAGAATACAGTCCGTTTTCGTCGATTTTTTGAGCGGTGCCTGTTTTACCACAAACGGAGTATCCCTCAAGGGCGGCATTGACACCGGTCCCCCCTTCGGTAATGACCGTCTGCATGATTCTGGCCAAGGTCCCGGCGGTTTTTTCTGAAATTGCCCTTTTGACTTTCCTCGGGCCGAAGCTTTTGATCAGCCGTCCATTATGATCCGTAATTGCCTGAACGACATAAGGCTTCATGAGTATCCCTTTATTCGCAACTGCGGATGTTGCGGTAATGAGCTGTAAAGCAGAAACCGAAACCCCCTGTCCAAAAGATATGGTCCCGGCATCAATTTTTGTCCATCGTTTATAGGGCGTCAAGCTGCCTGCGGTTTCACCGGGGCAGTCGATTCGGGTCTTTGATCCGAAACCGAAATTGCGCAGGGTTCTGTATAGATATTCAGGCCCTGTGATTGCGCTGAATTTGATGGCGCCGATATTGCTTGAATATTTGATAATTTGCTGGAGGGACAGCCATCCATGCTCATGGGTGTCGTGAACAACGTGTCTTCCCATCTTGTATGCACCGTTTTCGCAAAAAAAGATGCTACTTGCCGAAGAACTTCCGGATTCTATTGCCGCCGCCGCACTAAAGATCTTCATGGTCGAACCCGGTTCAAAGGGATCGGTGATAACCCTGTTTCTCCACAGCGTTTGATCAAACCCATTTATTGCATTGGGATTGAATAGAGGATAATGCGCCAGCGCCAGTAGGGCGCCGGTCTTTGGAACCATAACAACAACCATTCCGGATTTTGCCGAAAATTCCTTCACGGTTTCAGCAAGCGCTTTTTCTGCGATATACTGGATGGTGCTGTCAATGGTAAGGACAAGGTTTTTGCCCTTGGAGGTTAAGCCTGTCATGTTTTCAGCTTCAAATCCACGGCCGTGAGCATCCCTCAACACCGTGTATTGAAAAACCGCACCCCTAAGATCGTCGTCATAAGCGAATTCGATGCCCTCCAAGCCATGATCATCGATATCGGTAAATCCGATTAGCTGGGCGGCAAGTGTTTTGCTGGGATAAAACCGCTTATGTTCGGGTATGAAGTCGAGGCCTTCAATGTTAAGCTTTTTGACGGCTTCGGCCTCTTTGGGGGTTACCTTTCTTTTAATCCATACAAACTTTTTTTTAGAACACAGTTTTCTGGCAAGCACCTTACGGTTAATTCTAAGGGCTTTTGAAAGTGATCTTGCCGTTCTTTTGGGATTTTTTATTTTCCATGGGTGCGCAGCGATAGAAGTAACATCGATACTGACTGCCATTTCCCTGAGGTTCCTGTCGAAAATGGTTCCGCGCTTTCCCGAAGATTTAAAAGATACTTCGTATTGATCTGCGGCCTTCTCGGACAGCCAGGAGCAACGAAAAACCTGAAGGTACATTGCCTTGGCCCCAATGATGGCAAAAAAGAGGGTGAAGAAGGCCCCAATGATGATCACGCGTAATCTTATCTGTTTCATATCAAATTCATTTCATGGAATAACAATCATCTGATTTTTAGTGGGCGCTATCAGGCCAAGTTGATCTTTTGCAATTTTTGCAATCCGCTCCGGAGATTTTAAGCTTGCCAGTTCAATTTTTAAGTTGTTCTGTAAGGCAATAAGTTCATGCTGTTTCTGGGTTTCTTTAGAAATCTCATACCCCACCCCGATATAATTGACCCGACACCAGGTATATAGAAAAAGCTCGGCAATAAATACGGTCATGAGAACGATCCAGATTCCGGTTTTTTTAATATCGCCTGTTTTTTTAAGTGCTTTAAGGATCATTATATCTTTTCTGCTGCTCTCAGTTTGGCACTTCTTGCCATGGGGTTTCTTTCAATTTCGTCTTTTGAAGGACGCACCACTTTTTTTGTCAGAAAACGAATGACCGGTCTTTGATCGCAGACACATTTTGGAAAATCAGGAGGACATACACACCCTTTTTCCATGGCTTTTAATCGATGTTTTACAATTCGATCTTCAAGGGAGTGAAAAGATAGTACACAAAGGCGGGCTCCGGAGTTAAGAAAGTCTGCAATGTTTTCCATGAATGAATCGAGCATTTCCAACTCCCTGTTGACAGCTATTCTGAGTGCCATGAAGACCCGCGTTGCCGGATGAATTTTTTGATGAATTGATGCTGACTTGGGGATTGCATCGCATATGATCTGGGCCAGTTGTTTGCTGGATTTTATTGCTTTCTGCTTTCTCGCCTTTACGATTTTTTTTGCAATTTGCCCGGCCCGCCGTTCTTCCCCGTATTCCTGAAAAATTCTCTTAAGGTCTTTCTCATCCATCCTGTTAATCAAACCTTCAGCTTTTGTACTCGCCGTCGTGTTCATGCGCATATCGAGGGGCTCGTCTCTTTGAAAACTGAAACCACGACCGCTGGTTTCGATTTGATGAAGTGAAATCCCGAGATCAAGAAGAATACCGTCCACCGCTTTTATTTTCAGCTGTTGTAGAAAGTCAGGAAGATATACAAAATTGCCGTGAAAGAGGTGGATGGTTAAATCGAACGATTTTAAAACTTTTTCTGCGTTTTTGATCGCATCTATATCCTGATCAATACCGATCAGAACGCCATCCGGAGTGATCTTATTGCAAATGGCCCCGGCATGTCCCGAACCTCCCAGCGTGCAATCGACATAGATCTTACCGGGTTTGCAGTTGAGATAATGAAGCACTTCAGGAATCATTACCGGAATATGTTTAAACGACATATAATTAGAGCCCTAATTTTGCAATTTCGTTTCTTACGTCCTCCTTTTTCATGTCTTTTTCCAGATACATATTTTCCTTGTTCCAGCTATCTCGTGACCATATTTCAAAATGGTCGAGGACGCCAACGAGTACAATGTCCCTGTCGAACTCTGCATATTCCCTTAGATTCTGTGGTATCAAAATACGGTCCTGTTTGTCGCAGGGACATTCAAAAGATCCTCCGATAAAAACCCTTCTGAATCGACGCATACTTTCGCTTTTTTCGGCCAGGGACAATATGCGGTTTTCAATTTTACGCCATCCATCATAGGTGTATGCCATCAGCCCTCCGTCCATCCTGGAAAGCATGACACCATATGATCCGTCTGCTTTTATGACATCACGAAATCTGGCCGGAATGATGATACGCCCTTTTGGATCGATGGTATGAAATGAGCTGCCTCGAAACATTTATCTCCCTAAAAAACCACTTTAATCCACTTTTTTCGTTTAAAAGTACATTTTTTGGCAAATGTCAAGAAAAATAAATGAATATGTAATATTTTTTTATAATAATTCGGAAAAGTTAAAAGTATAAAAGAATAATAAATTTAAGGTGGAGGAAAGTGGATAAAAATAATAGAATTGGCATGTTGAACCGGTTTTCGTAAAATAAAGAAACCGTCGGATAGCGTCATGGAGGATCAAATGACAAGCTGAATGCTTTAACGATTTGTAATTCAACAAAATTAAAACTTGAGGATGATTGAAAGCATGTAAATTTGTTGATGACGTTGAAAGCTATATTCACAATGGTGGGGTGGGGTGGAGTAAGCGATTTGTCTGACGATTCATAACGTACACCGGGAAAAATGCGGAATCGAACGTTTCAATAATATATGGGATCGGAATCGAATTTCTGTTCAAAATATTGCTGTTTTTCTTTACTAAGCCGTCCCATTTCCACAAGAACTTTTCCGAGACCCGCCTCTCTGAGCGTATCAATTCTCATTAGGGATTCGACGCTTTTATTCGAGGCCCAAATAAACGTGTATTCCGATGTAAATCTTGATTTTTTTAGGAATTTAAAACTCTTGCCAAAATAAATAATATGATAGCTTAACATAAGGTAACCGGCAACCCCTAATAAAACCAAGAGAACAAGATACCGAATCCCCTTCCACATTGCATTCATTCCTCTGTACAACCTAAATTGAGCGATTTTTTACTCGATCTGCGCCGATCTCTTGCGCATCAAGGTTCGCAAAAAAAATCGCCCAACTTAAGTATAATTAATTTTGGCCTGTTACCCAATCTGTTTATCAGCTTGTCAATGATTGTTCAACACCTATTGCTTGACAGTTTCATAAAAGTTCAGACCTGAATTTCGCATAAATCAGGTTATCGCTTGTCTATGTGTAACAATACCCCCTTTAGACCCTCAAGGTGTTTGACATGACGATCAGAACTCATATATAAAATACAATTATGAAAATTCGGTGTGTCATTGTGGATGATGAACCACCGGCTGTGGATGAACTGAATTATATCCTTACCCAAATCGAGGATGTAGAGGTCGTGGCATCAGCCGGTTCAGCTTCAGAGGCTGTCGCTGCGATTAAAGCGCTTCAGCCGGACGTTGTTTTCCTCGATATTCATATGCCCCGTCACGGCGGCTTTTATATCGCCAAGAAAATCTCACATTATGACAAGCCCCCCTTCATTATATTCGCCACCGCCTATGACCAGTATGCCGTTCAGGCGTTCGACGAGGGGTCCCTCGATTATATACTGAAACCTTTTACTGAAAAACGCATCCAAAAAGCGATCTTTCGAGCCAAAAAAACCCTGATGAATCGAAGCCAAATCATTCGTAAAAACGATTTGAACAAATTGGTAGAGATTATCGAAGGAACCCAGAACGTTTTCAGAAGGCTGCCTGCCGAAAAAAAGGGCCATGTTTTTCTCCTTGATCCAGCGAATATTTTGTTTTGCAAGGCTGAAGAAAAGAAGCTGCTGATCTATACTCAGGATGATCAGTTTATCTGCCAACCCGGTTATACCTTAGAGGAACTGGGGAAAAGACTCAAATTCCATTCATTCTTTCGAACGCACAGATCCTACCTGGTCAATCTGGGGCATGTTAGAAAGATCATCCCCTGGTTCAAAGGACGTTATCTCCTGGTTATGGCCGACAGAAAGGCGACTGAAGTGCCGGTCAGTCGAAGCAATATAAAAGATCTGAAGACGCAACTGGGGCTTTAACATCCGGAATGGATGTATTGAAGAATCGGATGGTCCCGGGTTCTGTATGAATACGGCTTTTCGGAAAGGGTTTTCAAAGCCCGCAAAAAAGACGAACCTCTCATTTTAACCGCATATATTGCAATCCATCCCAAAAATGTTACTTTTGGACAAAATTAAATTGCACTCTATTTTGTTAAACGCTAAAAATATAATTTGATGATTCAATAGAAAATGAATAAGATTCGAGAATTTCGCTGAGAATCGAGAAGAAAGACAATGACTGTTCTTCACCTTCTAATCACCTTGGCCGAACACTTTGGCCTCATCGTCGGCATTGCCTTTTTATTACTGTCCTGGGGTACGTTTCAAAAAATATTGTTCAAGCAAAGTACCCGGGTGGAAAAGTTTCTGTTGATCCTCTTTTTCGGGGCATTTGGAGTGTTCGGAACCTACATGGGGGTACCCATCCAAAATGCCATCGCCAATCTGCGGGCCATCGGCGTTATCGCCGGCGGGCTTTTCGGAGGTCCCATTGTGGGTATCGGGGCCGGATTGATTGCCGGCGGACACCGCATCCTGATCGATATCGGGGGATTTACTTCCATCCCTTGCGGTCTGTCTACTTTATTGGAAGGATTGGCCGCAGGATTGATTTCCATCCGGTTGAAAGAAAACATTTTAGACTGGAGAGTGGCTGTCATCATCGGCATTCTCGGTGAATCGGCACATATGTTGATTACCCTGGCTCTGGCAAAACCGTTTGCCGATGCATGGGCCCTTGTCAGCGTCATCGCGATCCCTATGATCTCGGTGAATTCCATTGGCGCAGGCCTCTTTGTTCAGATTATCCGGTTTGTACTGAAAGATCGAGAAAAAAGAAGCGCCATCCAGGCCCGAAAGGCTTTAAATATCGCCAACAACACCGTCCGTTTTTTACGATCCGGACTGACTCGGGAATCGGCGGAAGCCACGGTGAAAATTATCTATGATCAGATTTCAGTCGCTGCGGTTTCCATCACCAACAGCACGCATATTCTGGCCTTTGCCGGAGCCGGTGTCGATCATCATCAAGCCGGAAAAATGATCACAACGGTATCGATCCTGAAGGCGCTGAGGACCGGGAAACCGATTTTTCTTAAAACCGGAATCAAGATCGGCTGCAAGGTGCCGGGATGTCCCCTAAAATCAGCCATTATTATTCCTTTACGCAAAGGAAAGACTGTCATTGGGGCATTAAATCTATATGGTGACAAAAATATACGTCTTAACAATATCGATTTTCAAATCGCTATGGGCCTGGCCGACCTTTTTTCTACGCAACTGGAATTGGAGGATATACAACTCAATTCCCAGCTACTGGCTCAGGCCGAGATCAAACATCTGCAATCCCAGATCAACCCGCATTTTTTATTTAATTCCCTAAACACCATCGGTTCTTTCTGTCGGACAAACGCCGACAAGGCCCGAGAACTCATCCATGAACTGGCCAGCTATTTGAGAACGAATTTCAGAGATAACGGGAGCTTTATAAAAGTCTCTGAAGAGCTGGAGCAGGTGAGGTCTTATCTTTCCATTGAACAGGCGCGGTTTGGGGAACGAATCCGGGTTTCCATGGACATTGAATCCGGAAGCGAAGAATGGCCTGTTCCACCTTTGACCATCCAACCCCTTGTTGAAAATGCAGTCAAACACGGCCTGTCAGGACTGGAAAACGGCGGGCGAGTCAGCATTTCGGTATCCCAATGCAACGGGGAACTGCATGTTCTTGTTCAAGACGACGGGGTTGGAATGGACACCGAACGCATTGAAAAAATATTTACGAGAAACGGGCTCGAAGATAAAACCTCCGGCATCGGACTCAACAATATCAACCAGCGCTTGGAACGAATTTATGGCCCTGAATACAAATTACAGATCGACAGTCAACCGGAACACGGCACTTCCGTACACTTAAAGGTACCCGGAACAAGCACCATAAAGCAAACGTAGCTTGACATAAGGATTTTAACCTGATCGATCGTAAAAAATGGGAAAAATATTTTATGTGTCTGATTGATTTCGTTCCAAAAACAGTGTGTTTATCACGAAGTGACGAAAACGAAAAACGAGTGGAAATCTTTCGTTATTTTCATGTGTCATATTTTCGGGATTGCCTGTAACTTTATATCCATAACTCAAATAAAAGGAGGAAATTATGGATGCTTTATTAATAATGGTTGTCGCATTTGTCGGGTACATTCTCATGTACAGGTTATACGGGCAGTATATCGGCCGAAAGGTTTTTGCCCTTTCCGCCGATGTCCGAACCCCGTCTTACGAACTGGAGGACGGCATCGATTATGTTCCCACCAAAAAGGAGGTGATCTTCGGACATCATTTCACCTCCATTGCCGGTACCGGCCCCATCGTCGGTCCGGCCATCGCCATTATCTGGGGTTGGGTGCCGGCCTTGATTTGGGTGTTTATCGGTAGTGTTGTCATGGGTGCGGTTCACGATTTCGGTGCACTGATCATCTCCATGCGAAATCAAGGGAAATCGATTTCCGAATACACCGCCAAATACGTGAACGACCGGACAAAAATCTTTTTCTTTCTCATTGTCTTTTTAGAACTGTGGATCGTCATTGCCATATTCGGTCTGGTCATTGCCGTGGTGTTTGCCATGTATCCGCAGTCGGTGATACCGGTCTGGCTGGAAATCCCCATTGCCATTTACCTAGGATATCTGATTTATAAAAAAGGGGCAAATATTATGACCTGGTCGATTATCGCGGTGATCACCATGTATATCACGGTGATCATCGGCGCTTATGTGCCGGTTAAAATGCCCGCGATTGCGGGGATTCCGCCCACCGGTGTCTGGACCATCATTTTATTGACCTATGCCTTTTTTGCATCTGTTTTACCGGTGACCACCCTGCTTCAGCCCCGGGATTTTATCAACTCCCACCAGCTGGTGGTGGCCATGAGTCTGCTGATTCTGGGCGTTTTGGTTTCCGCGTTTACCGGTCGTCTTGAAATTGTTGCACCGGCCATACAAACCACACCGGCCAAGGCACCGCCCATGTGGCCGTTTCTGTTTATCACC
>JBFESJ010000021.1:0-24641 GCA_041548585.1 Desulfobacterales bacterium
CGCCTGTTTTGCTGTTGGCCCGCTTCGGTGGTGTTGCTGGCAATGGGATCTTTCTTGCCGTACCATTGGGTTATAATTCTTCCGATACTTACACCGGAGTATTTGGTAAGGTGCGTTTGAACACTTTCTGCCCTGCGCTTGGAAAGCCACAGGTTATATTCGTCCGATCCGGTACCGTCGGTATAGCCCGAAAGAACAACATACGATTTGGGATGCTCTCGCAAGAAATCCCCCACTTTATTCAACTCTTCATAGAATGCCGGGGGTATGATTGAACTGTTGAAATCAAACTGAACGTTGTCAACCTTGAAACCGGCGAGATAATCGATGGTTTTGATGGATTCGATGGTTTTAACATCAATTTCATACAGGGCGCCGGTCATGTATTCGGGCCTCCCCAGCAAATAATCGAATGGAACTACACGAGAACACTGGTTGACCGATGCCACAGTTTTCAATATTTCTTTATATTGTGACCCCTTTGCGGTGTTAATGACATAAAAGCAGACGTCGTGTTTGTTTGCAAGTTCTCTGGCGACTTCCACCGGCTTTTTCATACCGGGGGTTGGTGTATAATAGCCGTCGGTAAATAGAAAAACCACTGTTTTTCCGGTAAGCCCTGCTAAAACGCTGCGCAGATTACGCATGCCTTCCATCATCAGTGTCGGACCGCTCCCCTTTGCCGGTAGCTGATCCAGGGCAGCAGCCACTTTCGCCCGATCATATTTCTGCAGCATGTAAATGGGCTTGAAATTCGAAAGCAAATACAGGCCGGCATTATATCCCAAGTCCGGAAGGGTTTTGTTTTTTTCTTTGAGAATTTCCTTGGCTGCCGCTATTTTTGTCATACTGGTGTTCCGGTACGGTTCGTTCATGGAGGAGGATGAATCAAACAAAACAATAAAATTATCCGCCGTTCTTACAATATCCGCTTCTTGCGTAACGGTCGTAACCGTATCTTGCTCTATAACCTTTTCTGCGGCCATCACATGGGTCGCAAAAAAACTGAGGAATACCAGACTCACTACACTTGAAATTATGAACATTTTTTTCATTGATGTACCTCCTCGGATAAAATAATGGTTAATAATAAAAGATTTTTACTTCAGTTTTTGTCGACCTAATTTTATAACAACATAGAATTTGCGGTTTTGCAAATCCTCTCTTTAATCACATCTCTAACCCAATTTTCCCGAAAGACTGAGCGACCCAGGAACAAGTTATTTCAAAACCGTTTCAGACTTGATGTTATTGTCACGAGTGGTAATATGAGGAGTTGCTTTAAGAACAGGCTCAGAGGATTGGCTTTGTCGACTATCGCAGGGAACAGAAAACACCATCAGAGCCGTTAGAATCAAGCACCCAATGATTTTGGCTGGTTTTTTTATTCTGAAGTCCATTGTTTTGCTTTTATTTTTGGCGCTTACCATCGTTTTATTCTAAGAATCCTCTGAATGCTTTTTCTTAGCCCTATGGTGGTGTATTTGGAGTGATGAAATATTTAGGTAAATACCAGAAAGGCGCTTTAAATACAAGAAGACACAGGGCTGTTAAATGCCAAGGTGTTTCAATCCATGGATGTTTTATTTTTTTTATATCACGCTGAATGTTTGCCAGCAGGCGGGATAGGAATGAAAGGTTAAAGTGACGGCATCTGTTTTTTTATACGATTTCTACCGGAATGATTCAAAAATGAATAAGACTCAAAATTTCTTTCAACTTCAAAAATGATTTCGATCCTGAATCAGAACCGGAGTTGTTTTGGCTTAAGAATTTGAATTAAGGCAGAAATCATCACACGGGTTGGTTAACGGAATCGTAAAACTTCGGAGAAGATGTCATTGTAAAAATGACGTCTTTTAAAATTTTGCAAAAAGATTCAGAAACACGATCTCAACAAAACCCCGAACATTCAACCGTAGTGGAATGATCATCAATTTACGCTTGCCTTATTTCGAATAATACAAAGCCGGTATAAATCCAATGGGTTTGCGATATGACGATTTTCAGACAATATCTCTATATACTTATCAAGGTCTTCTGATGTGCATCTTTTTTTGTTATAAATCCGATGGATTTTGTCTATAAATTCACATGTAAAAAAATAGTCTTCTATTTGGTCATTGTTTGGATATTCCTTTAAATAATTCCAATAGGCCTTTCGAAGTCTGACAGACTGATAAAATGTCGATTTTTTTTCTGTCTTGTAGTAAACTTGCCTCGAGTCCTGGTTGAACAAATTAAGGTTCAGTCTTGCTTCCTTTTTGCAGACCAATACATTATTAATCTCTCCAAGTGCTTTAAAATATATCTCTTTATCATTCATTCCAACCTCGGCACCCGAAAGGTGATACGCTTTTTGCAGAACGTACCCTTCGAGCGACACATCGGTTAACGCATAAAAAATATCATCAGAAAAATATCTCGGGCAGTTGCCCTTTTGGCAATCTTTCAACATCCGATCAAACCATGCGAAACCTATATTTCGTTTTAGTGTATGATAATTATCATCCAAGTTATCGGGATATGATTTACTTTTATACTCAAATAAGAAATCCGTCTTTTTTTCCAGAGGCATTTTCTCGTGACGTGTTTTATCAATTTCAATTGTGCTTTCCATTGTCCACTTCTCCATTTAAATTGTTTTTGTTATATTTATTTGGGGTTTTAGGGTTATAACGTCTAAAAACGCTCTTTCCAAAAATTCCTTTTGCGGAATTCATAAACGCCTGGCTCCGCCGTAAATATAAATGGTGATTCTCTCTTCGATGCTTTTTTTTATTCCCGGCTGGGAGATCCGATCCGTCTTTCTCAGTTCGATACGCTTTACGCTGTAGTTCTCTTCAAGATGTTTTGAAAGGGATTTTAAAATATCTTGTTGTGCATATGGGGTATTTGGATATGCGATATTTCTTCGGACAATCACATCTTCTTCGATCTCACACTTGATTTCGGTGTTATCTGAAGATGTTCCCTCCACCACAAATCTGTTGCCTGCGGTTTGTTGAAAAACCGGCTCAAAATACTCGCAATAGCCTCCATTGGTTAACGATATGGTGTCCATATAACGCACACCGTATTTTTTATTTTCAAAAGTGAAAATTTTGCATTTCGGCGCTTTATTGGAATTACGAATGATGCGAGCACAAGATTCACAGGTTGCATCCCTTAACTTTTCGGAAGAAAATCCACCAAGCTTTTTTTTGTCCTCCTGTTTGTCCTTCCGGGTTGATAAAAATATATCCGAAATGTCATCGAGTCCCCGACCAAGGCTCTTTTTTTCCATTTTTTCCCTTAGATCTCGATTACGGAGTTTTTGCCTCCAAATGAATTATCGACTTGGTTGGAATTGTTTTGATCTTCAACCCATACATCATCTATAAGAAATCTGTATTGGTATGTACCCGGTTCCAGATGGATACGTTTTGACCATGTCCCATCTTTCTTGCGTTCCATGAGAGATTCTTCGGATGTGTTCCAATTGTTAAAGGTTCCGACTATTTTGACGTAATTTGCTTTTGGTGCATTGAAAACAAATTGTTTTTCTACCATCGCTGCCGAAAGAAAAGGCTTTTTTCGTTTAAAACGCTTTACTTTTAGGATTTTTTCTTCTGCGATCACCTCCTTGGCAAGGGCCATATAGTTTCTGAACCCATTGGCTTTTTGATCATAATCTACTATGGATCTGCCAAAGCTTGCGGCTTCCTTCAACTTAACATTCGTATTTATAACTGTACTAAAAATAGAATCCTTAAAATGTTTTTTGATATCCTGTAGAACTTCTTTTGAGATTCTTGTCCGTTTATCGTAAAGGGTCGCCATAACTTTTATCCGAATTTCATGTCCTGTTTTTTCCCGAACCAGGTCAATTATCTCCATCAGTTTGCTAATCCCATGCAGTGAAAATAAGCTCATCTCAATCGGAACGATGACCTCCGTTGAAGCGATGAGAGAATTAAAGGTTAGCAGTCCGAGGCTTGGCGGGCAGTCAATGATAATGTAATCATAAGTTTGATATAAACCGTCAATTGCCTCCTTAAGTTTGGTTTCCCTGCCTTGCACCATGGAGAGATGTTGCTCTATCGTGCTTAAGGAAATATTTGATGGGGCGATATCGAAGTTGTTATTCACCTTAATCGTCACGTCATTGAGAATGACGTTATCGCCATTCGAATAGCAAAGTGTGTCGCAAACTGTTTTTTCCAACTCGCTGGTATCGACATTTAAACCGATCGAAGAATGCCCCTGAGGGTCCATATCGATGAGAAGTACCTTTCGACCTTTATGTGCCAAGCAAGCAGATAAGTTAATTGCCGATGTTGTCTTTCCGCATCCTCCTTTTTGGTTGGCAATCGAAATAATCCTCATCATTCCCTCCTTTTTCCTAACGTATTATTTTAGCTATCATAAAAATTCACATCATGACACCGGCATAATTCCTGAATTTGTTAAGCTTCGAGGTCTTGAGGAAAACCGTTAGGTGTGGTTCCGGAGGAAATATTTCAACTGAGATTTCTGGTGGTACTCAACTCTATATAACTAAAAAAGCACTTAACTGTTCGGGAATGAATTGGTCAATCGCCTAATTATCCGCGAACCTGCATAACCACAGTCCTGCTCGCGCTATCACCGTAACGGTTCTTTTCCTCAAGACAGGCTTGGTTTTATCAATAAATCAAAAAAGCCTCCAAAAGGACAAAAAATCCCTATGGAGGCTTAGTGTGGACATTTAAGAACCTCTTTCATCATGATATATGCCGCTTAAAGGTTAATATGTGAAAAAGATCTTAATTTATCGTACCATATTATAAAACATATTGTGTGTCAAGCAAAAAATAATACAATATGTTGTGGTAAAAAAACGAGGAAACACTTGAGAGGATTATAGAGGTGATTTGCGAGCAGATGGGCTTGATAAGATCTCTGGAAGGTTTTCAATATATTGTTTGGAAAAACAATGTATTGAAAATGGAACGAATAAACAGACAAACGAGGGGATTCGCTGAAGACAGGAACAACATCATAAACACGGAGCTCATCAAAAAGACATACTATTTTAAGAATCATTTTAGAAAGGCAAATCAACCCACCAGCAACATACCCACCAAAATGCCATCCTGAACGGATTCCGGGTCACTGTTTTCGGTAATTTTATGGATTTCCCACCCAACTGCTTTAACCAGTTTAAATACATTGGTTCCCACTGCCTCCATGGAGGGTCGGGCTTCGTCCGGATAACGGCAAATCTTTCCATCTATCAAGGCTTGACATTGGTACTCAGGGCAAAAGACCGGTTTGCATGATCCAGCTGCAAATCCTTTGGATTTAGAGAATCCAGCCGCTTTGGCAAACGCCTCTAACCAAGCGGCAATTTCATAAATTTTTCTAAATTCATTAAATCGTTCGTTGGACAATAAAATTTTGGACAAAACTTCTATTTTAAAAACTACGGCATTTTCGTATTGGGTCAAAAGCGCTCTGAATCTTTTTGGTTTCATGGCATGTGGCGGGCAATGAATGCTTTTACCGTAACCTTCGCACAGCGGTTCTTTGCAAAGTTCAATGATTTCATCTTCAACAGGAATTGCAGTGGTTGAGATGATTTTTACATCGGATGCACCAATGTCCCGAGCGTTTGCTTCAAGTGTATTAAGAAACTGTTTTATGTTATCCATGGTGCCACCGAATTGTATCATTTGCGATCCAGACAGAAAATTAATTTTTGATTATCAAACGTCATGGGCCTTCGTCAAACTTTTATCCGGAGTCAGAAATTGGATGAATCCACGATGTCGTGCTTTTCAGAAATACTCCAAGTTTACTGTATTCTCCCATGGATATCTCAAAAAAATCGACCGTGGTCGATTTTTTTGTTGACAAAAGCCCAATTATGATTAAATTTCCGACCATGGTCGACTTTTTAAAGGGGAAATCATGAGTGGTCTCAGAGAAACAAAAAAGAAAAAAACACGCCAGGCCATTATGGATGCAGCCATTAAGCTCTTTTCGAAAAAGGGCTTTGAAAATACAAGCGTTGATGAATTGGCCAAAGAGGCCGGTGTCGGCAAAAGCACAATCTACGGCTATTTCAAGACCAAAAACGAAATCTTTCTGGCCTTTTGCGAAGACCAGGTCGATTTTGTCTTTTCGGATCTTGCCAAAAAAAGAGATCCTGATGCCCCGCTCCAGGAGCAGCTTTTTACGTTGTTTATGGGCCAATTCCGTTACGTAACGAAAAATTTCGACTTCGGCCGCATTTTGACCAGAGAAATGGTTTTTCCCAAGGAACTGACCATAGAAAAGTCGAATGACCTCTCGGAGCGGTATCTCAACGCTCTGGGGGATATCCTTACTCGAGCGATATCGCGTGGAGAACTGCGCGATGACCTGGAGCTTTTATACATCTCGGGTCATTTTTATGCGTTATACATTATTGTTCTGTCCGCGTGGTACGAACGTCGTTTTGAAACTGAAGCGGAAATTGAACTGGCCCTGCAAAAACTGCTGCGTCAGGCCATGGAAGGGCTTGCTGCAGGGAGTGTACAACAAAATTAAACAGTTTTCAAAGGGCTCAAATGTGGCCTGAATTTTGCATTAATTAACTATTTTTCATAATTCGACATGTAAAACTCAGGGAAGAATTAAAGGTAACCACCATGCACCCAAAAGAAATTCAGCCGCAAACCCGACGAGGCAAAATCGTAAAAACGATCTGGAACGCACTGCCCCTTGTTCTTTTGGCGACGACCGTTGTTTTCATCATCAGCCTTTTTTCGGTGATTAATGCAAAAAAAACGAGGCTCGCCGAGGCACAGGCAAAAGCCCTGGACAACGAACGGCCGGCCACCAACGTCGTGCTCTTGGATGTACAGCCCACCAGGGTCCGCGACCGGATCAATCTCCCGGGCGCCATTGAACCGTGGACCGATCTGGAACTTCTGGCCAAAATCAACGGCGAAGTGATCGAGGTGCCGGTTGTAGAAGGCGATAAAGTGACCAAAGGCCAGATCATCGCCCGCATTGACCCGGCCGATTATCAGATCGCCCTCAACGCTGCAAAAGCTTCGTACCGGCTGGCAAATGCAAATCTGAAACGATTTCAAAAGTTGTTTGAAAAGCGCCTGATCCCCAAATCCGAGCTTGAAAAGGTTGAAACACAGGTGCAAACCACTAGGGCTGAAATGGAAAAAGCCGAGTTGAGACTTTCACGCTGTATCATCACCGCACCGATGTCAGGGGTAATCCGTCGGCTGGACGCCAAAAAAGGCCTGCTTTTGAATGTGGCCGATCCCATTGCCCGGATCCTCGAAATCGATACGGTGAAGGCGGTGATCGGCATCCCCGAGTCTGACGTGGCCACGGTGAAAAACATCGAGACCGTACAACTCACGGTCCAGGCCCTGAACAACCGCATCATTGAAGGCCGCAAGCATGTCCTTGCAGCCTCGCCAGAGAATATCGCCCGGCTCTATCGCCTGGAATTGGCCATTGCCAATCCTGACGGCATGCTTTTACCCGGTATGTTCGTACGAGCGGAAATCGTCAAAAAAGTGGCGGAGGCCACCATGAGCGTTCCGCTGTATACGGTGATCACCCGCAATGGCGAGCAGTTTGTATACGTAGAGGACGGCGGTGTGGCCAAGCGAAAACCGGTGAAATTGGGAATCCTCGAAGATTGGAAAGTTCAGGTTAAAAAAGGGCTTAAACCGGGCGACCGGGTCATTGTCGAGGGCCACCGTAACGTAGAGGACGGACAGCGGGTCAACATCGTCCGGATTGTTTCCGAGAAAGAGGGAACGTTACTATGATTGTTTCCGATACTGCTGTGAACAAGAGTATCACCGTGATGGTACTCGCCTTGATTATCCTGGTCTTCGGAGTCTATTGTTACAATGTGCTGCCCAGAGAGTCCGAACCGGATATCACCATCCCCAACGTTTTTGTCACTACAGACTATCGGGGGGTCTCACCCGAAGACATGGAGACCGTAGTCACCATCGAAATCGAGAAAAAGCTCAAAGGTCTGGACGGCGTCAAGAAGATCCAGTCTGTCAGTAGTGAGGGGCTTTCCTCTATCAATATCGAATTTGTTACCGGGACGGATATCGACCAGGCCTTGCAGGATGTTAAAGACAAAGTGGACGAAGCCAAGGGCGAGCTGCCCACGGATCTGGAAAACGACCCCTCGGTGTTTGAAGTGAATTTTTCCGAGTTGCCCATTGTGGTTTTTTCCATGAGCGGCACCTCAGGGTTGGCCACCCTCAAGGAGATTGCCGACGATCTCAAAGACGACATCGAGGCCATTCCCGGCGTGCTCGAAGCAGAAGTGACCGGCGGATTGGAACGGGAAATCAGAGTGGAAGTCTTTCCTGAAAAACTCGCCTATTACGGGTTATCTATCCCGACCTTCCAGAAGATTCTGTACAGCGAAAACCAGAACACTTCGGGCGGCGCCATCCGCATGGGAGACGGCCGATTTCAGTTGCGGGTGCCCGGAGAATTTCGTACGCCCTCTGAAATCTATGGTCTGGTCATGGGGACCCATAACGGTCAGCCGATTTACCTAAAGGACCTGGCACGGGTGGTGGACGGCTTCAAGGAAGAAACCAGTCGGTCCCGATTGGACGGTCGATCTGCCGTGAATATTGCGGTCAAGAAACGATCCGGTGAAAACATCATAAAAATCAGCAACAAAATTGACGATCTCATCGCAAAACGACAACCCGCCTGGCCCAGTAATACCGAAATCGTCAAGGTCATGGATAAGGCAAAAGACATCAAGCTCATGGTCGCCGATCTCGAGAATAACATCCTTTCCGGCCTTGTCCTGGTGGTGGTGGTTCTCTTTTTTGCCCTGGGTTTGCGAAATGCATTTCTGGTCAGTCTGGCCATTCCTTTTTCTATGCTGCTTTCCTTTATGGTGCTCTATGTCATGGGAATTACCCTGAACATGGTGGTGCTCTTTTCTCTGACCCTGGCCCTGGGGATGCTGGTGGACAATGCCATTGTGATCATCGAAAACATTTTTCGTTACATGGAGCAGGGGGTATCGCGGATCGAGGCAGCCAAACGGGCGACCTCCGAGGTGGCTTATCCGGTGATCGGTTCCACCATGACGACGTTGGCCGCCTTTTCCCCCATGCTCTTCTGGCCCGGAATCATGGGAGAATTTATGAGCTATCTGCCCCTGACTCTCATCGTCACGCTCTCGTCCAGCTTGTTTGTGGCCCTGGTGATCAACCCGGCACTGGCCTCATTTTTTATGAAACTCAAAAAGAAAAGTGATCGACCCATGGCGGCAACTGCTGATGAGATCGAGGCTGCCGGTGAAAAACCCATCGAGATCAAAGGCAAACTGCTTAAAGTCTATACCACGGTGCTTGGCTTTTCTTTGCGTCGACCGTTTATCGTGGTGGGATTTTCCTTTGCCATACTGATCCTGCTGTTTCAGGCCTGGATGTTGACCGTGGGCATTGAAAAACCGGTGGAATTTTTTCCGGACATTCAACCCAAGTCCATGTACGTTAATGTCGACGTTCCCGAGGGTGCGGATATCGACTACATTGATCGGATTATGCAGCGTATTGAGATGGTCGTGGCCGGAGTTTCAGAGGAAGAGCTGTTCAGCTCCGCTTCCGGCAATGACGGCCGGTATCAGCAGGCCCTGTCCCCCAAGGCGCATGAAAAAGCCAATGGCGAAATTTTTTCAGGCCCCAGTGACCTCAACAATATCAAGAACATCTACGTCAAGGCGGTCACCTCTTCCGCCACCTCGATCTTTGACGCCAATGCACCCAACCACGTCGGAATCCGGTTCCTGGACATGGAAGAGCGTAAGACCTCGTCTTCTGACACCGTTGATGTGGTTCGTGAACGGGTGAAAAATATTCCCGGCGGCCGAATTACCGTGGCCATGCAAGAGGAGGGCCCCCCCACCGGCGCGCCGATCAATATCGAAATTGCCGGAGATAACCTCCAGGTGCTTGGAAACATATCCAAAAAAATTAGGTCCATCATTTCCCGGATACCCCATGTGAAAGACATCCGCGACGATTTTATCGAGGGCACCCCCTCGGTCAAGGTCGTCGTAGACCGGCAAAAGGCGGCACTCTTCGGACTGACCACCGACATAATCGGCTTTGCGCTGAAGACAGCCTACAACGGCCTTGATGTTTCGTCATTCCGCGAGGGTGACGAAGATTATGACATCACCGTGCAACTTCCCGAGGAAAACCGCCGGGTCACCGACGTGCTCCGAGAACTGATGATTCCCACACCCAACGGCGAGATGGTTCCGTTGTCGACACTGGCCACGGTGGAATACAGCGGCAGCATCGGCGATATCGTCCGAATCAACAATGAACGCGTGGTGACGGTAAAAGCCAATGTGGACGAAACAAAGGTTCCCGGTCCGGTAGCCCGGGTCCAGGCTGAAACGCTATTAAAACAATTCCCCCTGCCACCCGGTTATACCGTCCGGTTCACGGGTGAAAACGAATTTCAAAAAGAGTCCGAAGATTTTTTAAGTAAGGCCTTTGTCATCGCCTGCTTTCTGATCTTTTTAATCCTGGTCAGTCAGTTCAACTCGGTGTCCCAGCCCTTTATCATCATGACTTCGGTCATTCTTTCCCTGGGCGGTGCCTTTTTAGGGCTTGCCTTGTTTAAACAGCCATTTGGCATCATCATGACCGGTGTGGGCGTCATATCTCTTGCCGGGGTGGTCGTGAACAACGCCATCGTTCTCATTGACTATATCAACCGGCTTCGAGAACGGGGGCTGGCGCTCAAAGAGGCGATAATCAGCGGCGGCGCCACCCGGCTCAGACCGGTGGTGCTCACAGCAATTACCACAATCCTGGGACTCATCCCCATGGTTACCGGTGTTTCCTTTGACTTTCGTAATCTGACCATTTCCTGGGTGAGTGAGTCGAGCCAGTGGTGGCAGTCCATGGCCATTGTGGTCATTTTCGGCCTCATGATCGCCACCTTTCTGACGCTGATCGTCGTACCGACCCTGTACTCCCTGTTCACCCAAATGGGAGAACAAGGACGGGATTTAAGGCAGTGGCTGCATGATATCTACTGGAAACCCTACCGGCGGCTGGCAGGGGAAAAACTTACGCGGGGGGAATAAACACAATTCGGTCCCCTTCAACATCGGCAATCAGTTTTGTGCCCTCTGAAATATTCCCTTGAAGGATCTCCATGGACAGCGGATTTTCAATGTATTTCTGAATGGCCCGCTTTAACGGACGTGCACCGTATATCTGGTCGAATCCTTTTTCAGCCAGAAATGCCCTGGCATCGTCGGAAAGGGTCAGCGCCATGTTCATTTCGGCCAGCCTTGATTCCAACCGTTTCATCTGGATATCCACGATGTCGCCGATTTGCTCTTCGGTCAGATTGTGAAAAATGATGATCTCATCGATCCGGTTTAAAAATTCAGGCTTAAAACTTGCCCGAAGGGCTTCGGTCACCCGATTTTCCATTTCTTTTCGGCTGGAGGCGCCAAGTTCCTGAATCCACCGGCTGCCGACATTTGACGTCATGATGATGATGGTGTTTTTAAAATCGACCGTCCTGCCATGGCCGTCTGTCATGCGTCCGTCATCTAAAATCTGAAGTAGGACATTAAACACCTCGGGATGTGCTTTTTCAATTTCGTCAAACAGCACGACGGAATACGGCCGTCTCCGAACCGCTTCTGTCAGATATCCCCCTTCTTCATAACCGACATAACCCGGCGGTGCGCCGATCAACCTCGAAACCGAATGCTTTTCCATATATTCCGACATGTCAACTCGGACCATGGCCTGGTCGCTGTCAAAAATAAATTCCGCCAATGCTTTTGCCAGTTCCGTTTTTCCGACACCGGTGGGCCCCATGAATATAAATGATCCGATGGGCCGGTTTGGATCTTGAAGTCCTGAACGGGCCCGGCGAACGGCGTTGGAAACCGCCACGATGGCTTCACTCTGCCCGATCACCCGATCCCCAAGGCGATCTTCCATATGGACCAGTTTTTCCCTTTCGCCTTCGAGCATCTTGCTTACCGGAATCCCCGTCCATCTGGACAGGACTTCCGCGATGTCTTCGGCATCGACTTCCTCTTTGAGCATTTTGCTCTTTTTTTGAATTTCCGCAAGTTTCTCGTTGGCGGCTGCCAACCGGTTCTTTAGGTCTGAGGATCTCCCGTATCGAATCTCCGCGACCTTTGCCAGGTCCCCCTCTCTTTCGGCCTGCTGTTCTTCGATACCGAGACGTTCCTGCTGTTCCTTGATGGTTCTTATGGTCTGGATCAAATCCTTTTCATTCTGCCAATGGGCTTTCATTTCAAGAATGTCATCCTTCATGTTGCCGATTTCCACCTCGAGTTTGGCCAAGCGATCCTTTGAGGCGGTATCCGATTCTTTTTTCAGTGCTTCTCTTTCGATTTCCGCTTGAGTGATCTTGCGCTGGATTTCATCGATTTCCACAGGCATGCTGTCGATTTCGATCCTGAGTTTCGACGCGCATTCATCGATTAGATCAATGGCCTTGTCCGGCAGAAACCGGTCGGAAATATAGCGGTGGGAGAGGGTTGCCGCAGAAACGATGGCCGAATCTTTGATCCGAACACCGTGATGGACTTCATACTTTTCCTTGAGACCCCGAAGAATCGATATGGTATCTTCCACGGTGGGTTCGAGCACCATCACCGGCTGAAAACGTCTTTCAAGGGCCGCATCTTTTTCGATATATTTTCGATACTCGTTCAATGTGGTGGCCCCCACACACCGCAAAGTGCCTCTTGCAAGGGCCGGCTTTAACATGTTGGATGCGTCCATGGCACCCTCGCTGGCACCGGCGCCCACAAGGGTGTGCAGTTCATCGATAAAAAGAATGACCTCCCCTTCTGCTTTTTCGACCTCTTTTAGGACCGCTTTCAGGCGATCTTCAAATTCCCCCCGGTATTTTGCACCGGCAATAAGTGCCCCCATATCCAGAGCAACAAGCCGCCGGTTTTTAAGGGTCTCGGAGACATCGCCGGCAACAATCCGTTGGGCCAGTCCCTCAACAATGGCGGTTTTACCAACGCCGGGTTCACCGATGAGAACGGGGTTGTTTTTGGTCCGCCTGGAGAGGACCTGGACAATGCGACGGATCTCATCATCACGTCCAATCACCGGATCGAGTTTTCCCAGTCGGGCCAGGTCGGTGAGGTTGCGGCTGAATTTGTCCAGAGCCTGATATTTTTCTTCGGGGTTCGGATCTGTAATCCGCTGGGACCCCCGAATATCCATGAGAACTTTTAAAATCGAATCTCTTGTAATTCCCTTTGCTTTCAGAATCCTGGCAGCTTCCCCCTTTTTTTCGTCTGATATGCTTATTAAGATATGTTCGATGCTGACATACTGGTCTTTCATTTTCGCGGCTTCCGCAAACGCCGCATCAAGAACACTTTTGGTCCTGGGAGAAATATAGGCATCACCGACTGCACCGCCACTGACCTTAGGCAATTTGTCAATGGCGATGGACAATTCATGGGAAACATCACCGACCGAAACACCCAGCTTATTCAACATGGCCTGGGCGATGCCTTCGGGTTCACCCAGCATGGTCGACAGCAGATGCTCCGGTTCGATCTGCTGATTGTTGTGCGCCGAGGCCAGCGATTGCGCATTTTGAATGAGTTCCTGTGATTTTATGGTAAATTTGTCAAAACGCATTCGTCCCTCCGATTGGTGTTATTTTAAGTGTTTAAAAAATAAACATTGACTGTTTAATGTCAAACCCTTTAAATAGGTGACTTTTATCATATTACCTGAATTTTGCATAAAAATTAATTCAGGTGCCGGGGTGTTTTTTTTATTTGTTAAACTGCTCCATGGATAATGTTTTTTTAAAGACCGTGTAAACTCGTGGTTAAAGGATCGTAAAGAAAGAACAGGTTTCAATATAAAAACAATGTGTTCAACTTAGAACAAACGTTTCTTTATTAGTGAAATGTTTCAGTAAGCGTCTGTTCTTTCTAACGATCCCTAAACCACTCAAACAGTACACGATTTTTAATAAAAATTATCCATCTCGTTGGGTCATAGCTTAAAACGGAGCTCAATCCACTGATATAAAGAGGTTTACGATAAAAACTCCCCGACCCCTCGATTCTGTAGAATCCTTAAATGCCTCGTTGGAGCGAAGTTGACTTGGCCGCCGATGCCGTGTGAAGTGAATCCTGTTAACGGTCATATGAACGCCTCCAACGCGTGCAAAATTCAGGTACTCAACCAGAATTTAACAATGGATTATACCATTTTGGGTGTAGTCTGCATAACGATTTGAACGGTTCAATCATATAAGGAGAGATCAATTTGCTCGGTACCATCGTCAATACCATTGCCATTATTGTCGGCAGCCTGTTGGGACTTGTCTTTAGAGGCGGTATTCCCCAAAAATATAATGTTACGATCATGCAGGCCCTCAGCCTTGCGGTCATTTTGATCGGTCTTAAGATGGCGTTTAAAACCGATGCCATTTTGCTGGTTATTTTCAGTCTGGTCATCGGAAGCCTGTTGGGAGAGTTTTTAAAAATCGAAAACAGACTCGAGAATTTAGGGAAGCGGATTGAAACCAAATTTGCAAAAGGCGGAGATGGCATCGCCAAAGGCTTTGTGGTGGCCAGTTTGGTCTATTGCGTGGGTTCAATGGCGATCGTGGGATCTATGGAAAGCGGGCTGACCGGCAACCATCAAACCCTTTTTGCCAAATCCGCCCTGGACGGACTTTCATCCATTATTTTTGCATCATCACTTGGCATCGGTGTGCTGTTTTCCTCGATTTCGGTGTTCGTATATCAGGGATTTATCACGCTGACCTCGACATTGATGAAGCCGTTTTTAATTCCCCCGGTCATCAATCAAATGTCCGGGGTCGGCGGCCTTTTGATCATGGCCATCGGCTTTAACCTTCTTGAAATAAAAAAAATCAACGTCGGCAACATGCTTCCCGCCATATTTATCCCGCTGATCTATTATATGCTGAAACAGCTGGTGAACTTTTTTTAACGCATAAAAAAATAATCACAGGCTGAGCGTCCATGGAAATTTGAACCGGAGAATATTAGCGCGCAGATATTTAATTGTTATGACAACAACAGTAATATTTGGTTATTATATGTTAATATAAACATTTTTATGCATTTTATATAAATCTTATTGACAAGTACACACCTTAAAGGTATGAATACTGTCATATTGTTGATGGGGCAAACATGGATGTTTATCGTAAAGTTTTGTATGACCTCATCACACTCGATTTCCTCCCACTCGTCGCTTTCAGGTGCAAGGTAGAGGGGGGATATTTCCATGATTTGCCCCTTTTTTTTGGACTTTTGTTGTGTCAAATAAGACATAAGAACAGATGGATAAGAATACACAAATAGCAGGTATAGTATTCTCATTTTACTTGCCTTTGAAGCATCTTTATCAAGTGGTTACAGCGCCACGGGCATCTTACTGAACAATTGAATAAATCGAAAACTTGAGGCAGCGTCATCTTGGCTCTGCCTTTCTATTTTGATGTGGATCTTTTATAATTATAATTTTTCGAAAAAACGAACGCTTATCTTTTGCGTTAAAATTTTGACAACAATTTATTTTTAAATATATCAACATGTTATCCAATATATTTATGAAAAAATGCCGGTTTGTCAAATAATTCCGCTCAGCAAACACATCCGTTCTATCCCTTAAATTACCATAACTATTTAAATTTTAAGTAATTATTAGCAGCTTTTTATTATGGCATCTTTTTTGCTGTTATTCACGAACAGATCACTTTCAACCAGAGCTTTTAAGGTAAAGCCAAAATCGTAACTTTAAAACATAATGACGTAAGGACAAATTATTATAGAATTAAGATTTAAAAATAAGATCGGTTTCGTAGCATTTATTTTGGTTTTCTTTTTTATATTTTCCTCGAGCCTATTTGCCGCACAATACAGCCATATCTATACATTTGAAGCTCCCAAAATCGTAACACTCCCAAATGGCCGACAAATATTGAAGATGAAGGACACCCGTCAAAAGGACGATATTGTTGGAGCACCCATACTGCCTGTGAAAACATCGAAAATTTTCATTCCGGCAGATGAAAAAGTCTTATCAACCGAGATAAGATATGGAACATTAAAAGCAATTGAAGGATCGTACATCATCCAGCATGTTACCACACCGCAGCCCGGGTCCAAAAAAGAATATGTCACTGTCGAAAAACCGGCTTCGGACATTTATGAAACAAATGCGCTCTACCCTTCTGTTATCCACAAGGGTAGAAGACCACAGTTTTTGAATGGTGTAAAAGTAGTATTGGTCGATTTGATGCCTGTTCTTTATAATCCTGTTGAGGGTCAATTGAATTATTACAATGAGCTGGAAGTCCTTATCACAACAGAGAAAGAAAATAGGCCTGACTGGGTCATGCCTTACCGGAATTTTCATAAAGACAGAGAAAAAATCCTGAATATAATTGACAACAAGGAGGATTTTTTAAGGTTGTACCCGGTTTCTGAAAACGAAACGACTGCAAAATTTTTATCCGCCTCTCGGGAACCTTCTGCAGCCACAGGTACACGTCAGTATGTGGTGATTACCACGGCTGGGCTATCACCGGCATTTGAAAAACTCACAGCGCATAGAGCGTCGCCTGCCGGTGGCGGGTTTACCACATATATAGAATATATCGACGAAATTGCTGCCATTTATTCCGGTGTCGACCTTGCTGAAAAAATGCGAAATTTTATCAGAGATATGTATACAAATTATGGAACACAATATGTGGTCCTGGGTGGCGATTGCGACGGCTCTCCAAAATACCAGGTCATACCCACGAGGGGCTGCTATGCTCATGTTAGTGATTACACCGACGCCAATATCCCGAGCGATCTTTATTTTGCCTGTCTGGACGGCTCCTGGAACTTTGATGGAGATGGGCTTTGGGGTGAAATAAATGACGGAATTAACGGGGGTGATATCGACTGGTTTTCAGAGGTATATGTTGGTCGCATACCTGCAGATGATTATACGGAAGCCATGAATCATATCAACAAGATTATTGCCTTCGAGACCCATAGCGGCCCAACTAAAATCCTTCTCACCGGAGAAGAGCTCGAAAGCTCAACCTGGGGAGGAGATAGGATGGACTGGCTATACTCTTTTATGGGTTCAATTCCCAAGACTACGCTATATGATCGAGACTGGGAAGGTAATAACTGGCCGAAATCACAACTTTTGACCTATATCAACTCAAATCAATATTATGGTATCAACTATTCGGGTCACTCAACTATTTTTTCCGATATAAAATTAAACAACAATGATATCCATACAATGACAAACAATAAATATTTTTTCGTTTATTCTCAGGGATGTCATGCGGGTTCAATTGATGGTCTCAATTCAGACAACACCTATGGGTCTATAGATTGTTTTGGAGAAGCGATTACCAATGGTAATAGCGATGGAGGCGCATTTGCGTACATCGGCAATTCCCGTTACAGCTGGTATTATCCGGGCAGTTATGTTAAAGGTGCATCCAATCTTGCGCATAAAGAATTTGTGGAAGCTATTACTCGTGGGAATATTAGAAAAATAGGCGTGGCCAATCAAAAATCTAAAACCGACCTTCCACTTGACTCTCAACTCTACCGCTGGATTGCTTTTGAAACCAACTTGATTGGATGTCCGGCTACTGATTTAAGCTCCCTATATTTATTTGCCAGCAATAATGAAGACAATGAGAATTCAACTGTCAATAGTCCTGATTATGATACCCCGGTTAGTGGTGGCGGTGGTGGGGGTGGTTGTTTTATAGCTACAGCAGCTTATGGTTCTTTAGTAGAGCCGCATGTCAAAATCCTGCGAGACTTTCGTGATCGTTTCCTTACGACCCATACTGTTGGCAAATCCCTCGTAAATTTATATTACAAATACTCACCGTCCTTCGCCGATTTTATCGCAAAGCATGATAACTTGAGGATGATTGTTCGTATGACCTTATTGCCTCTTGTGGGAATAAGTTGGGTTGCTTTGAAGCTTGGTATCTTACCAACAATTTCACTAACACTAATGCGTCTATTTACAATCGGATTCATCGGCCTTACAAAATGAAGGGAAAAATATAGCGCTTAACCCACATTCTGCAATTCAAGTAAGAGATCGAACGATATCATGTTGCAAAATATTTCATTCCCAATATTTTTCAATAATCTGTTTTGTTAAATGAACTTAATTTGTGCCCAATGTAGATTTATGGCTGGGCAATGCTAACGAGTTATTGGCGAAATATGAATTCTCCAAGTGATGTGTTATTTCAACGGATAAACGGAAATAAAGGCCTTGGACGCTTTGGTTTTGTCTTCCGTAAACCCTGCCGTAATCAGAGCGTTCTTGCAAATGTCCATCGTCCGAACCCGGGTTTCCCAGTCCTTATCCAGAATGACCGGTTTCGACCAGGGAAACAGGGTGCCGGATTCGAGTGCCACCTGCTGGAGAAACCCTTTCCACCTCAGGTTCCCATTCCAAAGGGTTTCCTGCCGACCCCCGATGATCAACCGGCCGGGAAATCCGGCAGGCAGGGGTTCGACAATCCGCAGTCGTGTCGAGCCGGCACCGGAATCCCCTTAGATCGACCCGCGGAACACCGTCGGTTCCGGTTCGGATGTCCAGCCCTGGCAGCAGTTCCAAGGCTTGGTCCAATGTTTGGACATGCCGTCGGGCGATATCGACATCCGTAATTTCTCGCACCGTACCGATGGACTCCACACCCACCCGTTCGCCGGTAACCACGATTTCACCCAGGGTGTAGGCCGCCGTCTGTTGTGTTTCTGTTTGTGAAAACCCGTTTTGAGGAAAACCCAGCCATATTCCAATCACCAGAAAAACCAAAATCCGCATTAAACCTTTTTTCATCCGTCACCTCCGGTACCCCGAATCATCATAGGCATCCGATTAAATTTCGAACAGTTTGAGGAACAAATCTCACATGTAATCCAGTCTGCTGATAACCCTGAATGTGGATATTGTCAATAATTTCTTGGTGTTATAATTTGGTTGGCGCCTATTAACTCTAAATTACCAATTATGACATTGAAAGATTGGCGCTTTGCAGTGCCACCGAACCACAATTTCAAGAGACACTATGGATCGATATGTATATATATCAGCGACCCGATCGGTATCACCGAAGATGGAATGAGAAAATTGAGCAAGAATAGAGATTTTAACACCGTTTTATGGTTGGTATTGGTTAATATAAGTTCAAATTAATTGTTTAAAAATATTGACAGAATATAATATGAAAACTATATCTAAATACATCCAATTTGAACTGTCAGGATCAACATTCAAGAAAGCAGAACAAAATGAAAAAATTTTTATCAACCAAAGAGGTGGCTCAATTTATAGGGGTAAACGAAAAAATGGTGTATACCCTGGTTGCAGAAAAAGGCCTGCCGGCAACCAAAGTAACGGGAAAGTGGCTTTTCCCGCGTTATCTGGTAGAACAGTGGCTGGAGAATGAGACCATCAACTTTCCAAAACCAACGGTTCCTTTGCCCCCTTACCAAGGTCTTTTGATCATCACCGGAAGCAACGATATCCTTCTGGATCGTACGATTTCCCTGTTCAATCGCCTGCATCCCGAGCATTTGGCGGTCTTTGGAAATCTGGGAAGCATGGGAGGAATTCGGGCGCTCCGGCGCAATCTCTGCCACATTGCATCGAGCCACCTGCTTCAGGAAAACGGGCAGGACTATAATTTCGGCTTTGCCATAGAGGAACTGGAGCAGTTGCCGGCGGTGGTCAACTTCTGCCAGCGGCAGCAGGGACTTTTGCTGGCAAAAGGGAATCCAAAAGGGATTCAAAAGATAGCCGATTTAGGAAAACCGGGCATAAAGATCGTCAATCGGCCCTTGGGCACGGGAACCCGGTTGCTCTTTGACGGAGAACTTAAAAATTCCGGAATCATTGGAGACCAGATCAAAGGGTACCAACTGGAGCTTCAGCGGCACTTGGATGTAGGGCTTGAGGTGTTGTCCGGCAGGGCGGATGCAGGTCCCGGAATCCAGGCCGTGGCGGGTTTGTTGGATCTTGATTTTATACCCCTGCGCTGGGAGCGTTTTGATTTTCTTATTCTCAAGGATCGGTTTTTCGAAAAAGGCGTACAACTCTTTTTAGGGCTTTTACCTGAAGTCGCCTTTCGGAAATTGACTCAAGATCTGAAAGGATATGATATGAGTCTCTGCTCGAAGATGGTTTTTCCCCAGAAATGAGTGGAGAAAAGGTCCGGGCCCATCTTAAACCCCACATTGCGGGGGAGGACCAGGTTTTTTTATGACAAAATAAAATATTTTGATAGGGGATATTAAAAGGAATGTATATTATGGACTGTAAACGGAAAGTTTTGAATAAACGAATGGGTCCTGCGATTCTGTTTTTCCTTGCCCTTTTGCTTCTTCCCTTTACGGTCAAAGCAGAATCGCGGATCATCAAGATGTCCACAACCACGAGCACAGAGAACTCCGGACTGTTGAATGTCTTGTTGCCCGAATTCACGAAAGAAACCGGTATTGAGGTCAAAGTCTTTGCCAAAGGGACCGGGGCCGCCATTCAGGACGGTATAGACGGTAACGTGGATGTAATTTTTGTGCATGCCAAAGCTCGGGAGGAAAAATTTATCTCTGAAGGCTATGGCGCCTATCGTCTGGGGGTCATGCACAATGACTTTGTCATCATCGGTCCGGCGGCCGATCCTTCCGGGATTAAAGGGATGCGGGATGCGGCCGGTGCATTTAAAAAAATCGCCATGACAAAAGTAAAATTTATCTCCCGCGGGGATGACAGCGGCACCCACATCAAGGAACAGGCTGTCTGGAAAGACAGCGGGCTGGATTTAAAAACCGAATCTTCGGAAATTATTAAAAAAGGGAAAAAATTCGCGCTTTCTTTTCTGTATCCCGTGCAAATGGGAAAAAATTATATGTCCATCGGTCAGGGAATGGGAAAGGCCCTGACCTTTGCGGAAGAGAAACAGGCGTATACCCTATCAGACCGAGGGACATTCCTTAAATACAGGTATGGAAGGAAGCTTGGCCTTGATCTTGAGATTCTGTGCGAAGGGGATCCAGGGCTATTTAACCCCTACGGTATTATCCCCATCAGCCCCAAAATGCATCCACATGTTAAATTCGAACTGGCGGACCGGTTTGCCAAATGGTTGGTATCTGAAAAAGCCCAGGATATCATCGAACAATACAAGATTGCCGGAAGGCAGGCATTTTTCCCGGATGCAATACCGGATTAAAGTTAGTATCTCTGTATACTTTCAATGAAAAAGAAATGAATATGTTTTATGAATTTTTTGACAGATAGTTTTCTCTCGGCGGTGCTCCTGATCTGGACACTGGATCACAATTTGTTTGAGATAATCGGTGTGTCCCTGAAAGTGAGTTCCATCTCCACCCTCATTGCAGCATTGACGGGCGTTCCTTCAGGGTTCTTAATCGCCTTTTCTGAGTTTCGAGGGAAACGGCTGGTCATCACCATACTCAATACCCTTCTTGCTCTTCCCACGGTGGTTATCGGCTTGTTTGTCTACGCCTTTATTTCCAGAAGGGGGGTTTTCGGCACCTATGACCTTCTCTATACCCAGAAAGCGATTATCATCGGTCAGATAATCCTTATTATTCCCATCGTCACCAGTCTGACCATCTCCGCCGTGAGCCGAATTGACGACCGTTACCGAAAAGCCGCCTTGACCCTTGGCGCGAATCTCAAACAAACTGCATGGGTGATCATCCGTGAGGCGCGATTCGGTATTACGGCTGCCGTCGTCATGGCGTTTGGAAGGGTCATCGCAGAAGTGGGAATCAGTATGATGCTCGGCGGCAACGCCAAAGGATTCACCCGGACCATGACAACGGCCATGGCCTTGGAATATGACAAAGGAGAATTTGTGTTGAGCGTGGCCCTGGGGCTCGTGCTGCTTTGTGTCAGTTTTACCGTCAATATCTTTTGCAATTATTTTCAGGGCCGGGGGCGAGGAAACCACTAGAATGCTCTACCAGCTCAAGAACATTATCAAGGCCTACGACGGACGGGCAGTTTTAGATCTAAAGCATCTTTCTTTTAAAAAAGGTAAGGTGATCGGGCTTCTTGGGCCCAATGGTTCAGGAAAAACGACGCTCCTTGAAATTCTGGCGTTTCTTTTGCCTCCAACCTCCGGTGAAATCTGGTTCAAGCAGGAGAAAGTCAATTCAAATATGGGCCGTCTGATGAAACTAAGGCGCAAGGTGGTGCTTGTTCAGCAACACCCCATCCTCTTTACCACGACGGTTTATAAAAACATCGATTTTCCGCTCAAGATCAGAAGCACGCCCAAAGCCAAAAGAAGCGAACTGGTCGATGAATTGCTGGACCTGGTCGGCATGACTTCATTCAGGGATGCAAACGCACACACCCTTTCCGGCGGTCAAACCCAGCGGGTGGCCATTGCTTGCGCACTTGCCTGTTCCCCGGAAGTCATTCTCCTGGATGAGCCCATGAGCAGTGTTGATGTTGAAAATCAGATTACCATAGAGCGCATCATCCGGGAGATCAATCAGATAAAAGGCATTTCAGTTGTTTTTACCACCCATGATGTGGTTCAAACGTCAAGGCTTGCAGATGAAACCATATTTCTCTTTGAGGGAAAGGTTGCAAAATCCATATATGAAAATATTTTCAGTGCCCATATCGAAACCGGAACGGACGGTCACCAATACTGCATGCTTCCCAATGGACTTAAATTAAGGACACGATCTGAAAAAACGGGCCGGATCCGGATATCCATTTCACCCGGCAAGGTCAGGGTCAGCCACAACACGTGCGGTACTGAAGAAAACACCCGAAAAGGAAAGATTATTCAGCTGAACCAGGAACAATCCAATATCCGCGTTCTCGTGGATGCCGGAATCCCGTTAAATGTTTTGATCCCCAAAGAATCATTCAACAACCATGAAATGGGCATCGGCGATGATGTCTGGGTAACCTGTCCCGCAGAGAGTATCGATATCTTTTAGCAAAGATTAATTTAATATCCCCTACTCCTGATTTATCTATTGAATCTATCACCCAATTTTTCAGTCCGTATATTTTTTTTGAAAAAATTGAAATATTGTTTTTATTTAGCGTTCATTTTGTGATAATCGAGAAAATATTTCACGGCTTCAGTCATTTTCTTAACGGCCTTTCTTTTGTTTGAGCCTATAAAAATTTGACATCTGCCTTTGAAATCCGGCGCAGTCTCAATCTAATAATAACTATTTAATATAATTATTAAAATACAAAATTCTTCGGTTAAACTCTTATACGTTTTTGAAAAAAGGCCTCATATACCGTTAAAGGCTCATCCAACGTGCTTGGCAACAGCATTCGTTTTGAGCCTGTTTAATTTTTTAGCCGGCGAATTTTTTGATGGTGAAGAAACCAACCATTGAAACGTTGGAGCAAAGGGTTAAGACGATAGAAAAGAGTAGAATTCGGATTTTTAAAACATTAAAAACTCAAGTTTCGCACCCTTTCATTCAATGAAAAATCATTGAGTATCCGTAAATTACTTAATGCGGTTCGCAGTGTTTTAGAGACAGAAAGGGAAAAATAAGTTATGGCACAGATTCTTATCATAGATGACGATGATCAATTTCGGGTAATGCTTCGGAAATTAATGGAGCGTAATGGATATGAAGTTGTAGAAGCTAGCAACGGTAAAGAGGGGATAAAGATTTATCGAGAGAACCCCACGGACCTGATTATCACAGATCTCATTATGCCTGACAAGGATGGAATTGAGACGATTCAGGAGTTGAAGCAAAACTTCCCAGGCGTTAAAATCATTGCCATATCGGGGGGAGGTCGTTTGGGACCAAGCGGCTATTTACATATGGCCCAGATATTAGGAGCACAGCGGACATTGACCAAACCCATCGAACTGCCCGAACTTCTAAAAGCGATTGAGGAACTTCTGGAATAATCCTATTCAGTTTCTATCCATAATGCCCATTGGGTACAAATTAAGTTTCCAGTTCAGAAATTAGCAATTTTTTGCAAGGTCAAGGAAATTAAGGAATTGCGCGGAGGCGTACAAGTGGTACGCCGCACAAGTAATTCCGCAAATTGACACAGAGATTGCGGAAAAGGGCTATTTCTGGATGAAAACTATTTAAGATTTCTTTTTTAGTGCATCCAGCGTATCGAGGTCACATACATCAAAACTTTGGCCACACCCGCCACAAACCATCTCACATTTATCCGGCGTGCGCGCTCTCCTGCGCTTTAACTGCGCCCGACATTCCGGACACCTTAGGTTCATCGTGTCATCTTTACTATCCGTGCCAATTTTCATATTATTCCCCTTTAATGATCAAACCTGATGTTATTTAGTTGAGGGGTCGGGGAGTTTTTCTAAATAGTCTCTCCATGGATATTTTTTTTTAAAACGCGTGAACTCGTGGCAACGGTTCGTAAAGAAAAAACAGAAATCAATCTTTGAAAAATCAATAGGTTCACGGTTCAATTTACAATTTCTTTTAAAGATGTGATTTCGGGATGCGCCTGTTCTTTCTAACG
>JBFESJ010000022.1:0-24266 GCA_041548585.1 Desulfobacterales bacterium
GCTTTTTATCTTTATCTCGGTTTCCTTTTTCTTTGACATCTACAGGCTGCTCCATTTCCTGGCAAGGATATTGACCCAGAGACCTCTCGCGGATTTTACGCTTTCCCTCAGTAATTTCTGTACACTCGCCATTTTATTCTCTTTTGCCGTAGTGATCTATGGCTATTTCGAGGCGCTTCATATCCGGACAGAACACGTGACCGTGAAAACAAGCAAAATGCCCGAAAAAATCGGGCGATTTCGAGTTGTGCAGATATCCGACATCCACCTCGGCCTTATCGTCGGAAAATCCCGGCTTAAGCGGATCCTTCGGAAGGTCAGGGATGCCCGTCCGGACATTCTGGTATCAACGGGTGATCTCGTGGATGGCCAGATGGATGATTTGGAGGCGCTGACGGATATGCTTCAGAACATACCCACTCAGTACGGAAAATTTGCGATTACCGGTAATCACGAATTTTATGCAGGCCTTGATCGTGCCCTGGCATTTACCGAAAAAGCGGGCTTTATCATACTCAGGGGAGAAGGGATAACCGTATCCAATCTTCTCAATGTCGTGGGTGTAGACGACCCTGCCAGGAAACGCTATGTCCAAGGCCCTCCAGCCTCTGAAAAGGCGCTGCTGGAAAAAATGCCTAAAGAAAAATTCACTCTCTTTTTGAAGCACCAGCCGGTAATCAGCAGTGAGTCGCTTGGAATGTTTGACCTCCAGCTTTCAGGTCACACCCACAAGGGACAGATCTTTCCCTTTAATCTGGTTACAAAGCTCTACTACCGGATGCACACCGGTCTATCAAAGGTCAATGGTAATGCGCTGCTCTATGTCAGCAGGGGTTCAGGGACCTGGGGTCCGCCGGTTCGATTTTTGTCGTCACCGGAGGTGACAATCATCGACATAACACACAAAAGCATTCAATAGATAAGTGTATTCAGATTTTCGGATTTGGGTTTTGCGGGACATCCTTAAATCATAAGTTTCTATTGAGATCGGTATCAAACCTTGATCCTTGGTTCAGGGTTCAAGATTCCCGATCTAAAGGTTCCCCGAAAAAGCCGGGATCCTCCAGAGGCGGATAAATCCTCCAGAGGCGGATAAATCCTCCAGAGGCGGATAAATCTTCGTTTCACTACAACACGCACGGTTCAAGGTTTAGGGTGAGTGGCCTTTTATGTTGCGGATTGTCAAAATTGTGAAATAGCAGATCAAATGTTAAAAACACCTCTTCCAGCCCTGAATGACATTGAAGGCCATCAAATTCCAAGTTCTTTGCCATTTGTTGTAGACTCACATGTTCATATATTTCCAGAAGGTATTTTTAAGGCGATATGGGATTGGTTTGATAAATACGGCTGGCCGATTCGCTACAGGTTAACCTCTCCGGATGTCCTGGATTATTTACTATCCCGTGGCGTAGGTCATATTGTTGCGCTTCAATACGCGCATAAACCAGGAACTGCTCGTGAGTTAAATTCCTATATGGCAGAAATTTGTCAAAAATTTCCCAATAAAGTCGCCGGGATGGCAACCGTATTTCCGGGAGAAAAAGAAAGCGAAAGTATTTTGAAAAACGCTTTTAAAATGGGGCTAAAAGGTGTAAAACTTCATGCACATGTGCAGTGCTTTGATATGAACAGTGAGAATATGGATACAATTTATGATTTATGTTCATCTGAAGAAAAACCAATCGTCATGCATGTTGGAAGAGAGCCAAAAAGTCCGGCTTACAAATGTGATCCATATTTGTTATGCAATGCAAAAAAATTGGAAAACGTGATCAGGAATTATTCAAAACTTAAAATTTGTGTGCCGCATTTGGGTATTGGTGAATTTCTGCCTTATAAACAACTCATTGAAAAATACGATAATCTCTGGCTTGATACATCCATGGCGTTAGCAGATTATTTGCCCATCAGACATCCGGTAAAACTAGATGATATGAGGCTGGATCGTATCATGTATGGCTCTGATTTTCCGAACATTCCTTATGCTTGGGATCGTGAAATTAAATGGTTCAAAGAGAGAAATATTTCCCATGAATCCCTTGAGCTAATTTTGGGAAAGAACGCATTTGATTTTTTTAACATTAAGACAAATTAATTATGATTGCACTTAATTCCATCAGCAAAAAATTCGGTACAATTACGGCGGTCGACAACATAACGTATCGCATCCAAAAGGGCGAATATTTTGCGTTGCTCGGTCCGAACGGTGCCGGCAAAACAACGGTCGTTCGCATGCTCCTCGACTTTATCAAACCGACTTCGGGCAGCATCACGATCGACGGAATACCCGCTTCCAACCCCGAAGCACGCAAACGGGTCGGTTATCTGGCCGAACATCACATGATCCCCTCGTATCTTACCGGGTTTGAATATCTGCGGCGGCACGCGTCTTTGAGTGGATTTGCCGGAAAAGATGCGCGAATGGAAGTAGACCGGCTTTTGGAGGTGGTTTCCATGAAAGGCAGGCAAAAAGAAAAATCGGCCGCTTATTCCAAGGGCATGAAACAGCGAATCGGCCTCGCAGCAGCGCTACTCGGACAGCCCAAATTGTTGATACTCGATGAACCGGTGACAGGCCTCGACCCGATCGGTATCCGGGATGTGAGAAAAATCTTAGAGCGCCTGCGCGACAACGGTGTTACCGTGTTCTTGAATTCCCATATCCTTTCAGAAGTGGAAAAGACATGCCGGACGGTGGCAATAATGAACAACGGAAAAATCCTCGTCAAGGATTCGATTCGTTCAATAATAGAGGATGACGAGACGTTGGAGGATGTTTTTATAAAATACATACAAAACGGAAAATGAATCGTTTTTTAAAAATTACCGGCTATACCATTCGCGACCAGATGCGGCACAAAAGCTTTTATGTTCTGCTGGGGCTTTCCATTTTGTTCGTGCTGATGATCCGCGGATGTTACAGCGGCCAATATGTCGTCAGCGGGAAACCGTTGGACAGCATTACGGTTGCGTGGCATGTTTCAAGAATTGTTTTCCAGGTCATAGCGTCCGGCATGTTCCTGATCGTCATCCTGCTATCGATGAAAATCTTCAGCAGAGACCACGAAGACGGAAGCCTGGTGTTGTTTCTTTCCAGGCCGGTTGTCAGGCGGCAATACATTCTCGGCAGGATCGCCGGCACATGGTTTTTGTGCCTGGTTTTCATGTTTATTCTTCACGCAACGATTTTTCTGACGGTGTGGGTAAAAACCGGCGTTACCATTCCCGGGTATTTAACCGCATCGCTGGTATGTTCGATCAATCTTCTCTTTATTGCGGTTTCGGTGTGCTTTTTGTCTCTTTATCTGCCGGATTTCATCAGCGCGGTTTTTACTGTGGGGTTTTTAGTCGTCGGCTATGTTTCCGACGGTGGTCATCAGATCTTAACCAGCGAAATTTTTAAGACAGCAGTTCCTTCGGCTGCAGCCTCGCCTCCTGCCCTGTGGAGAATTTTATACCCGAAAGTTTACATGGTGCAGGCCTACGCCGATTCGATCATCGGTCAAAGCAGTTTTAACAACATGGGACCCCTTCACCCGATTCTGAATGTTTTGTTTTTCATCCTTCTGATAACCACGTTAATGCTGGTCGTTTTTAACAAAAAAGAAATTTAGCCCGAATATCGCATCGTTAAATTTTCGGGTTAACATTGCTGTTGAACGACTGAAAACTATATGAAATATTGTAAGGAACCGAAACTTTGGTTTCGATACGGAAGATTTAATTTTCAGTAAATTGCGATATAGGAAGTTGTAACCTAAATACAAGAAAGGAAAGGCATGACGTCGAGTAAAGTTGCATTTGTAAAAACAGAAGATAGGGGGGAAGGGGTAAAATCCTCTATATCCACTTTAGCGCTCAATCCTGTAAAAAATAAAGATGTTCTTATTAAACCAAACTACAATACAGCAGATCCGACTCCTGGCTCAACTCACAATGACACTTTGATGGCACTTGTAGATGAGATTTGGAACATGGAGGCAAAATCCATCAGTATAGGTGAGAGGAGCTATCCACCGACTCAGGATGTTATGGATGAAAAGGGTATTGTTCCTCTTTTAAAACAAAAGGATGTTCATATTATTGATTTTGATGATTTGGGGAAAAAGGATTGGGTTGAATTTAAGCCAAAGCATAGCCATTGGAAAAATGGATTTCGCATAGCAAGGCCCATTCTTGAGACAGAATGCCTTATATCCACGTGTTGTTTAAAAACCCACCAATTTGGAGGTGTATTTACTCTATCGCTTAAACTACATGTAGGAGTGGTTCCCACATTTCGGCATGGGTATCAATATATGGATGAACTGCATCAATCTCCCCATCAACAGGAGATGATAGCAGAAATTAATCAACCCTTTTCGCCTGACATAATAGTGTTGGATGGAATCGATGCTTTTACAGATGGTGGACCCGCCACAGGAAAACGAGCGAAAGGGAAAATCTTTTTAGCATCAACCGATCGTGTCGCCATCGATGCGGTTGGTGTAGCTGTGCTCAAGACCCTTGGCAGTAATGAGGCCATTATGCAACGAAAGATTTTCGACCAGAGACAAATTGCAAGGGCTTCAGAGCTTGGGATAGGTGTCTCATCTCCTTCTGAAATTGAAATTATATCAGCGGACCAGGAAAGTATGGCATTTAGAGCTGAAGTGGCTCAAATATTATTGTCCGGGTAAAAGAAGGGATAAAAAAACCAGCCATCTCATAAAATTTATAACGGTGGAAGACATTCAGGTCTTGAAACTTCCGGGATGTTTATTTGATTGTAACTTTCTAAAACCGCTTTAGCATTGCTGTTGAAGGACTGAAAGATATATGAAAATAGGGAAAAAACACATTCATTGTGGTGCCGGCCATGAGAGCCTGAGGCTTTTAAATCCTGAAGGAGAGGTGAAGGGAGATGTTGCCGGCTGTTATTTCAGGTGCAGAGAATGCCAGAAGTATTTTAAGAAATTTTGGGTCAACGAGGAATATAAAACCGTGTTGGCCACATGAAGCGGCCCAAAATCCGGTTCAGTTGAACCTGAAGAAAAAAGGGGGGAGTGCCAGCGTTGAACTTTTGTATAAATTGTCGGGACGTCCGTTATGGGAAAATGCGGGATGTAGTTAACATTTTAAGTTTTCTTCCAATAGGCTGTTCCTGGCAATCGGCGCAGATCAATAGATATTCGGATAGCATAAAAACCTGGAATGGTCACCCTATAGATAAACTTCAATATAGGTGGGGATATCCTCAGCAATTGTTCATAGCACCGAATGGAAATAAAGTATATGTCTACTCTCGGGAAGCTATTCATACTTCTCCAACATGGATTACACCCATTGGTAATTACAAAATATTTGGGGGAAAAACGACCACACATTACTGCAACACATATTTTGAAGTAAATAATAACGAAACTATTATCAAAAGCAGTTATGAGGGTAACGCATGTAGATGACACTTGAGTATGTTTTTTTAAAGGAGAACGTAAGAAAAGGGATAGAAAGCCCCGTAACTTTCCGATTATCCATCAGACCATTAATTTGCTCGTCTCAGACGTCTTGACATGGGGTTATCCAGCAATATATTGTGAAACAGTGGACAGACAAATTTTGCCGCGGGAAAGTTGCCATGATACGCCATAAACCACGTGCATACGATTTCGCGCAATAACGCTCAATCTATAACAGATACGGAACTATCGGCATGCCGACGACCAATAAGAACAGCAGCGCATTGTTCAGTGAAACCAAAATTTGTTGGGTAGCTGTCATCGTATTTCTCGTGGTGATGGGGGTGAGTTCCTGTTCAAAGCGGCAAGTCATCGTACCAACGTTAACCCCGGAACCCACAAATCTACGCCTTGTCGGAAAATTTGTATGGTTTGATTTATTCACGCATGATTTGAAATCCGCCAGCCATTTTTATGAAGAATTATTTGGCTGGTCTTTTTATCCTGCACAATCCGGAAGAAAAATAGTCAACACAATCACTCGGGAGGGGATCCCGATTGGAAACGCAATTCAGATAAACCGGGAAAAAAATAAGGTTCGAAAGTCCAGATGGCTCAGCTATGTGTCTGTAGAGGATGTGGATCGATCAACGATGCTTGTGGAACAAAACAATGGAACTATTTATATGCGCCCGAAAGAGTTGCCAAACAGGGGGCGTGTCGCTGTTGTGAAGGATCCACAGGGCGCGGTGTTTGCAATGGTAACTGTATTGGGTGGCGATCCATCGGACCAGGGAATGATGGAAAACTTTTGGATGGGAAGTGAATTATGGACTTCGCATATGAATTCCGCGCTGAGATTTTATCATTTACTGGTTGGTTATGAACAAGAATTGGTGGATGTCAAAAGCGGCACAAAATACTGCTTGCTGGTCAAGGATAGACAGCCGCGGGCGGGAATGGTGAAAATACCCTGGGACGATGTTAAGCCGAATTGGGTGCCATATATTGCAGTTGAGGACGTCATGACCATTGCTGATACAGCCAAACAATTGGGAGGCATCCTGTTGATTGAGCCTGATAAAAAGGTTCGAGAAGGCATGGTTGCAATCATTTCAGATCCAAATGGGGCTGTATTTGGTGTACAGCAATTGTCAGGCGCGGCTCCCACAGGAGAAGCATCGCAATGAGACGATATATAACCCTAATATATGCATGCATTATGGGCCTCGTATTTGCAGTGATAACAGCCTGTGCTCCAACCAGCGCCTCTTACGGTGTGAGCGTTGACTATGGGGCATCCTGGGGATATTATCATCACAGCTATCATCACCACAGGCCGCCGCATTACCGGCCGCCGCATCACAGGCCTCCGCAGCGTCCGCCTTCCAGACCCCCAAGTCGACCGCCTAAACCGACGCCACTGCCTTCCAGAAGATAACATTGCAGTAATTCTTTACAGATATCACAATGCCTGCTAAATAATCACCTCAGGACTACTTTTGCTGAGTGATGATACAAGAGCGATTGCTTGTTCCCACCACTTTTTTCACTTGTCTCGCAGACGATTATTATAAAAAATTAGAAAATTTGGAGAGGGCTGGATGGACGAAAAAAACAAACTGTCAGAAATCGAAAACTACCTCAAAGAATTGTTCTCCGGATGTGTTATTGAGAACACATGGGATTCCAAATCTCGTAGATATATGTTTAGCGTTGATGCACCCACTGGTGAAACTAAACATACGATAGGTATTTCCAGTGAATTTATCAGCGATAACGAACCGGAGGATATCGTCATTTGTCTTAAATTAGATAATTTAAAGGGATATCTCAAAATATTCGGAAACAAAGAGGTTTTGGTAACGAACGATGGCATAAATCCTTATGGGATACGCCCTTCAGTAATGAAATAACCAGAGATTTGCGGGACACGCTTTAATTATAACCTAAGTTTCTATTCAAACAAGGTCGCCGACACACCCGCATGGCATTAAAGTCCGTTTAGAAAGTGGTGAAGTCGGTCGGGTAAAGGAAATATTAGAATAAACGGGTGTCAGGGGCAAACACACCATTTACTTGGAATAAAATCGTGTAAAGATAAAGAGGGCAAAGAGTACATTAAAGAATTTATTGAAGTTGTAAAAGGCAAAGGCTCAGGATGGGTTGATTATAGATATCCCAAACCAGGTGAAAAAAATCCGTCAGACAAAGCTACCTATGTTCTGAAGGTTGATGACAATTATTATGTAGCTTCAGGTTATTATAAATAACGAACTTCTCTATTATTTTTCTCTATTTGGGTACATTAATTGCGTATTTTCTACCCTATAAATATGGGTTGACATCATTATTTTTGAATATAAAATCTAAATATAAATACGTTTGCATCTTCCAGGGAGGCCACCTCCTCGCACAAGCCCTTGGAACTTAATTCGACATTTCCAAGGGCTTTTTTTACGGGGTTTGCCTATTTCATTTTTATGATATATGGAATTGGTACGAGTTGGCTTCGGATTGTATTCATGGCAGGTGATCTGTACCTTTTAGGAGGCGATGATAAAGATCATCTCCTGGAAAGGGAAGAAAATGAAACGATAGTGAACCAATAACAGACGAGGCAAATTTATTAAAACGGATATGAAACGTAAAATGTATATGGGAATCTGGCGTTTTATGCTCCCGTTACCACTGGTGATTTCTGCGAAAGGGGTGAAAAGGGGCGTGTCTGGCGCAAAAACTAAAGCAGATCTTTTGTCGAAAGAGGAACGTAATGTTCATCACTTTGTTGTGAAGCAAATGGCAATCGCTAAAGAACCTATAACAACAGAATTTATCAGGAAAAAACTCAATATATCGTTAAATCGGGTCAAAGATATTGTGGAAAAACTTGAAGCAATGAAAACATTTTGTTACCGATACGATAGTCAAGGTATAAACTGGGCGTATCCTCTTGCTTTTGAAGATACAGGCCACAAAATGACCGTTAGCACGGGCGAACAATTTTTCGCCGCTTGAGCGGTGGACGCTATTGCGACTCCCTTCGTGTATGGGAGATTACGAAATGAGAAATTGTTTTTTACTGTTAATTCGGAATGCGCTAACAGTGGAAAACCCATGAAGATCGAACTTGACAGTGATCTAAATATTATAAGCGTGGATGAAGGTTCCGAGCCTTTGTATTGCATTACATTAATGGATACCGCTAGAACAAAAGAACCAAGCATTGTGGATATTTTCTGACGAAAGTCACATTTCTTCTGGTCAGAAGAAGATGCAAGGCAGTACCAAAAGAAAACACGTGAACTTAAATTCTATATGAATCTTAATGCACTATCTATTAAGAGCATTAAACAAATACAGTCAGCGATTTTTGGTTTTTCAAAAGATGAATGATTTACATACTGGTGATTTGGACAGTGATAGTTGTAATGAAAAAAAGCTATCATCGGCCTAAAAATTTTGGGATATATGTAATCAGCAAGAACTGACGTTGGATTTTACTGCTGGCAAGAAAGCACAACTTTCCCTCCATTCACCTGATTTCGATATACTGTATTTCCGAACATTTTTTCCTTTGACATGAAAACTTACCAATAATATCCGACAAATTGAAGATTCTCCTGCGAAATCTGTCCTCTATCTCGAAACATTATCTTCAGTGAAACCTCTTTTATTGTACTGAGCTAACTTTCAACCGAATTCATTCCATTTATCTATTGGGGTTGGATTTACTCTTTAAGACAGGCAACCCATATTTTCGTCTAACATGCCATGGAACTAATTCTGAAAATAGGGTCTTTGAAATTTCCTATTTAATGCCTTCAGAGGGTTTCCGAGTCCTTTTGAAGGCATTGGAGCCATCGCTGACAATGTTGTTAAATCTCAATAAGGTCGATAAAAGGAGGTTGAATAATGGGAAAATATCTTATGATTTGGGATTTAAATTTGTCACTTACTCCTGTTGATCCCAAAGAACGGGGGGCTGGATATGAATTATTAATGACAATGGTTAAACAAGATATTGAAAAAGGATTATCAAAAGATTGGGGGAATTTTGTCGGTGAAGGTTCAGGGTATTGTATTGCTGAAGGTTCTGAGGTGGAAATCAATAAAATGGTGCAGCAATATGCTCCATATGTAATATTCAAAACTTATCCTGTTGTTTCCGTGGAACAAGTCGATGAGGTGATAAAATCTTTGACTGGCTAAACCTTAAAAATTACTTAAATATTTTTTTCAAAAGAGGCAAATCCATTTTAGAGGGTTTGTCTTTTTTGATTTTTTATGGTTTTTACAATTTATGTAATCGGAGTTCATTATCCTTGGGTTGCTGTTCTGGCCGGATAACCCAACGCTGAGAGGATGGACCTAAGCCCGGAGGAGACGCATTGATACAGGAACTTTGGGACGCTCTTAAACAAGAGGAGCCTATGCTTTCAAGGACCACCTTTGCCAAGCTGACTGCTCATTTGATGGTATTGAAGAATCTTTGTGTATGGTGTTTCTGTGTTTTCTTGATTTTGGGACTGCCGTTCCTATGCCTGGCCCAGGAGCTGGAGCCCCGGCGATGGAGCCACCTTCCGACAGGGAAGAACTTTGCCGGCGGCGGTTATTCTTATACCGAAGCGGACATATACTTCGATCCCGTTCTCCGGATCGAGAATGTTGAAATGGAGATGCATACTTGGGCGGTTAAGTATATCCGCACCTTTGAACTGTTTCAAACATCCGCACGAATCGATTTTATACAAGGCTACCAAGAGGGACGTTGGAACGGACTGGTGGATGGCGTTCCCAGATCCATCAAACGAAGTGGTTTGTCAGACTCGATCCTGCGATTCGCAATAAATCTGTATGGAGCGCCGCCCCTAAAGGGTAAGGAATTTGCGGCTTACCGCGCCAAGGTCGATGTTGAGACCATCTTCGGAACGGCGTTGGTGGTGCAACTTCCGACCGGTGATTACATGGATGACAAACTCATCAACCTCGGCACGAACCGATTCACCTTTCGGCCCCAGCTCGGGATGGTACATAACCGGGGAAAGTGGTCGATGGAATTAACGGGCGCAGTTTGGCTGTACACGGACAACAACGATTTTTTCAATGGAAACAAGCGTGAGCAGGATCCGCTTTACACCTCCCAAATTCACCTCGTTTATACCTTTCATCCGGGGCTCTGGGCAGCAGCGAGTGCCGGCTATGGATATGGCGGGGAATCCACCGTGAGTGGAGTAGAGAAGAACGACCGGAGGGAAAACCTGGCTTGGGCGTTTAGTTTTGGCTATCCGATCACGCGGCAGTTTGGTGTCAAAGTCGTATATCTGGCGACCCGTACCCAAGAATCAATTGGTCAGGATACGGACAGTATCGGTGTGGGCTTCGCCATCTTTTGGTGATATTGCCGAAATAACCCGGGAAAGAAAGATTCGGCAATGAGGGACGTACTTGACAAGGAGAATTGTTATGAAAATCATCACCATTTTGGGGAGTCCGAAAACAAAAGGAAACACTGCTAAAGTACTCTCGATGTTTGAAGCTAACGTCGAAAAAAATCATGAAGTTGAACGGATCAACATCACCCGTTATACGGTGGGCGGCTGCCTTGGATGTCTTAAGTGCAAGGAAAAAAAAGCTGAACCCGGCTGTGTTCAAAAGGATGATGCATTGACCATATTTGAGAAAATGATCCGGGCCGATGCCATTGTGTATGCTTCACCGCTTTACTGCTGGAGCTTTACTTCCCAGATAAAACCCCTGATCGACCGGCATTTTTGTTTGGTCTCCGGTGATGGTACCCCTGACCACGACTCCCTGATCAGCGGCAAACCGGCTGCCTTGCTTGTGACCTGCGCCGGTCCTATTGAGGACAATTGTGACGCCATACAGCGTATCTTCGCGGGCTTTTCCGACTATCTCAACCTGATGGCAAAAGGCAATTTTATTCTGCCTTTCTGTACAACACCGGATGCCATTGGTGATAAAGGATCTGAACTTGCAGGAAATCTTGCGAAAGCGATCACCGGATAAGTCCGGGATTGGGGTCACATCTTGACGGGCTGCTGCCAAATAGAAAGAAGTATAAAATACAGATAGACGGTTGCAGGTTCAGAGGTTCACGTTTCAAGGGTTCACAGCTCAAAGGTTTAGGGTTGAGGGGCAAACCTTGATCCTTGATTAAAAGCGGGTGCCTGAGGCAGAGGAGGGTGCACATGAAAAAGAAATCTTTGACAATTATAATTTTGTTTTGGGTCAGCTGTTTGCTGATGAGCTGCGCGGGTTCAAAATATATTCCAGAAGGATCTCAGAGCTTGGGCGTTTTTGAGGGATCTTTCGACGGTGTACGGTATGGAGGCACTATTCGGATTCATCTGTTTCAAACGCCTGAAGGGGATAAACGGTTTAGAGCAACTGTTGCTGTGGAGCCTAGTGAGCCTACTGTGCCCAGAGCGCTCTTTGTTCATGGGAAAATGACAGCGAACTCGCTGGAAGGCGTATTTCAAGGGAGTGCTTCCGGCACACTAAGCGGCCGGCTATCGTCCGACGACAACCAGTTAACCGGATCTTTCAATCTAACGGCACCTGGTATTAATGACGGGACCTGGCAGGCCAAAAAAAAATGATTTGAGAGCATTCATTGAAGGCATAGGATGGGTATCATCAGACGACCTCTCAAACGATTTCAAAAGTTCCAATTAAAAACGCAACTCATTTATTGTTAAATTTTGATAGGATCAAAGCTCCTGTCTTTTACCCCAACCACAAAAACCTATCCCACCAATGCGTATCGATACCTCTACTCTATAACGCAAAATCGAAGGTCTTCATCTTGAAACTCCAAAACAGAACGGTTGTTGGATAGACAAAATGCATCAGCACTACATATTTGCATTAATGCAACTATAGGTCGCGTTATGATTGCAAATACGGAAAGGGCTTAATGCACTGATATTCACAAAACCCGCCTTGTTCTCTGGTGACGTTTCTTGTTAGCGTGGGAAAACTGAGGTTATGATTTGGATTTCCAATCTTTTATTTTCGGGAATGCATGATTTAGGTGATACCTCTTGAAGTTAATGGACATGGTTCCTGATGCACTTTTTTTATATGTATTTGGATATTAAGTCGAAAGACCGATTATAATACCTTCTGCTTCAAAACATGCTATTGCTAGCTGCAACGTATGATAATCCACCTCAATATCATTCCAACCCAAGAACTGAAGCTGTCTATTTACTTTTAAATGATTCATTTTGGGATCAGTAGAAATACAGATTCTCATGCTCCTGATAAAACTTGGAATGGTGTCTTTTTCTAACCCTTTCGTCACCAAGCGGTCTACTAACATTTGCTTAAATTTACGTATAGGATTCATCTCCACCAACCTTTTAGAAAGTGTCGCCCAAACTAAAGGCCATTCTGATCTTGGTTTTTCTTTTATGTTGAAAAACGGGTTCCACAAAGAAATAGTATTACTCCCCTTATTTAAAGTAAAATAGAGGACGTTTTACTGGGAAGAAACTTTACAACAATCAATGGTAAGAAATTGAGGAATATTTCTGGTAGGAAATATTTCTTACATATGATAAGAAACCTTCAAAAATACGATATGATCAATTAATACATGATTTCGTCTAGATTTGTCAACAATTGTTATCGATGCAATGAAGATAAAGAAATTGTTAATTAGAGATGGCATCTTTGAAATCGTTCGCCAATCGTTACTGCCCGATTGTTGTCCATCTTACGAATAAGCTTGACAAAGACTTCTGCAACCCTTATTGTCCATCCAACAATGGTGTTCCTGGTTGTCAATCAAAAAATATACGTAAGCCCCGGAATAACTCCGGGGCTTTTTTTATTGGAACACAGAAAGAAGGTATATATTGAAATTTGAAGCATTTAATTTTCATCCCACTGTTGCGGCCGGCGTTTTAGAGGCGGGTTATGAAATCCCGACCCCTATTCAGGTTCAGGCAATCCCGCCGATCCTGAAGGGTTGCGATGTGATGGGGCTGGCCCAAACCGGCACCGGTAAAACGGCGGCATTCGTTCTGCCGATCTTGAATCGTCTGATGGGGAACAAACGCGGTTGCCTTCGTGCCCTGATCATGGCCCCCACCCGGGAACTGGCCGAACAGCTTCACCAGGCTATCGAAATCCTGGGGCGCAAAACCCGCCTTAAAAGCGTTGCGGTTTACGGTGGCGTGGGTATTCACCCACAGATTAAGAAACTGAAGCGTTCCGATATTGTTGTTGCCTGCCCCGGCAGGCTTCTCGACCATATCGGTCGTTATACCGTCGATTTATCTCAACTGGAAGTGCTGGTAATAGACGAAGCTGACCAGTTGTTCGATATGGGTTTTCTACCCGATATCAAAAGAATTTTGACGCATCTTCCACAAGCGCGCCAGACGCTGTTTTTCTCGGCCACCATGCCCAACGAAATACGCCGTCTGGCCAAGGACATCCTGCGAAATCCAGTCGCTGTCCAGATAGGAAAGACTGCGCCTGCGGACACTGTCAGCCATACGCTCTACCCGGTCGCCCAGCATCTGAAAACGGCGCTTTTGTTAAATCTGTTGGGTACCAAACCTATCCGGTCGGTTCTGGTCTTTACTCGAACCAAACACCGAGCCAAGAGCCTGGGGAAAAAGCTGGCTGTTGCCGGCTACCGGTCGGCTACGCTGCAAGGGAATCTTACCCAGGGAAAACGACAGGCTGCATTGGATGGCTTTCGGGATGGGACTTTTCAGATCCTGGTGGCCACCGATATCGCCGCTCGCGGAATTGATGTAACCCGGATCTCGCATGTCATTAACTACGACATCCCCTCAACTCCCGAAGCATACATTCATCGTATCGGTCGGACCGGCCGAGCCACTCACAGTGGCGAAGCTTTAACCCTTATTACCGGAGACGATCGAAAGATGGTCTGTGCCATCAATCGAATCATCGGTTCTAATATCGAGCAACGGACCTTGTCAGCCTTTGACTACAACGCCCCGGCATTTGTTCGTAAAGACAGTCCGCAGGGGCAAAGGAAGCCGCATCGCAAATTTTCAGGGGCGAATAGGGGCAGAAAGAAAAAGGCTTCACGCATGAATCATCGCATTTAGGATTAAAGCCAATTGGAACATAGCGAAAAACAGGGAATGCGAATCCCGAGTAAATAACTTGATATTTTTCAAAAAGTTGTTATCATTTAACATTAAACAGGGGCAAAAAGCCCTGATGCAGAAAATGTCATTAGCATTTTGATTGCGAGATCTAATCAATAAATTAAACCGACAAAATCAAAAGAGTCCTCCCCTTCATAGGCGCGCCTCTCGTAAAAAAGGAAAGAAGATCCGACGTAACGAGGATGCACCGGCAGCATCGGCCGGCGCGGCACTGAAAGCGATATGGGATGTTTCACAGTTCAAAGTTCCGCCGGTCAAAGGCAAGACGCGGTTTCACGATTTCGACCTTCCCGACCCGCTGCTTCATGCCATCAGCGATCTCGGTTTCGAGTACTGTACACCGATCCAGGCCAAAATATTTCCCAGCAGTCTGTCCGGCAAGGATGCCAGCGGCCGGGCCCAGACCGGAACGGGGAAAACGGCTGCATTTTTGATCACCGTTATCACCCGGATGTTGAATAACCCCATCCAAGACAAACGAAAACCCGGCACGCCCCGGATTCTGGTGTTAGCCCCCACCCGGGAGTTGGTTCTCCAAATCTCCGAGGAAGCCCGTCATCTCTCCAGGTACCCGGACCTTCAAACCATTTCCGTGTTCGGTGGCATGGATTATGAAAAGCAGAGAAAGCAACTTTCCGCCGATCCGGTGGATATTGTCGTCGCAACGCCCGGGAGGCTCTTAGACTTTCAGCGGCGCCGCGACATCATGCTGAAAAAGATAGAAGTGCTGATCATCGACGAGGCCGACCGGATGCTTGACATGGGTTTTATCCCCGATGTGCGAAAAATTATCTACAGCACCCCGACAAAAGACAAGCGTCAGACACTGCTCTTCAGTGCGACGTTGACCGGCGAAATCACCCGCCTCGCCTCCCAATGGACCCGTAACCCTGTCACCGTAGAAATCGAACCGGAACAGATCGCGGTGGAGACGGTGGAGCAGGTCGTCTACATCGTGACCACCATCGATAAGTTTGCACTCCTGTTCAACATCATCCATCGACAAAATCTCAAACGGGTCCTGATTTTCTGTAACCGGCGCGACGAAGTGAGAAGGCTCGCAAAGATGTTGACCCGCCACGGCATCAACTGTTCGACGCTCTCCGGTGATATCCCCCAAAAGAAGCGGATTCGTCGCCTAGAGGCCTTCAAGACCGGAACGATCCGAGTTCTGGTGGCAACGGATGTGGCCGGACGCGGCATCCACATCGAAGGGATGGATCACGTTATTAATTTCATGCTGCCCCGTGATCCGGAAGATTACGTCCACCGGATCGGGCGTACCGGCCGGGCGGGTGCCACCGGTACCTCTGTCAGCTTCGCCGATGAGAAAGACGCCTTCTACATACCCGCCATTGAGGCGTTCATCGAACAGAAACTGAACTACATCGAGCCCAAGGAAGAATGGCTCACCACGCCTAAGCCTATCCCTGCAAGGAAAAAACGAAGGAAAAAACGTAGGTCTCGCCGCAGAATGACATCCGTCTTCACCGCACAAGTGAAATCCTGAACATGCCCATTTATTGTTAAGGACCGGTTTGATTCCGAGCTTTAAAAGTTTCTTGAAATTTACAATCACAAAGATTATCATAAATAACAGTTTCTTGAAAATCTTTTAAAATTCACTGCTGTGGTAAGGGCGGTCCGTCTTCCTCTCCAATCGCCCTTTCTTATTAAACAAAAATGGGCCTCTGGCAAACTTAATCGATCTGTCAATCTATTCTGATATTTTATACCGATTCTAAACGAACATATTCTGAAATCCGATAGGGTCTGAGCATTTCAGGTAAAATGAAGAAACACAGCGATAAAAAGGTTATTTATACGGCGCTGTTCGGGAACTCCGCCATAGCGGTCATGAAGTTCATTGTTGCTGTTTTTTCGGGAAGTGCGGCCATGCTGGCGGAAGGATTTCACAGCACCGCGGACAGCGTAAACCAGATTATGCTTTTGATCGGTCATAAACGCGCTGCCCGGCCACCCGATGAAAAACACCCTTTTGGTTATGGCAAAGAACTCTATTTCTGGGCATTTGTCGTTGCAGTCACCATCTTTTTTGTCGGCGCGACACTGTCAATATACGAAGGCGTCAGGAAAATCTACCATCCGGAGCCGGTCAAATCTCTCTTTATTTCTTTAATTGTTCTCGGTATTTCCGTTCTTTTTGAGGCCTATCCCTGGTGGATTGCATATTCAGAGGCCAAAAGACTCAAATCAAAAAAGGGTATCTCAGGTTTTTTAGATTTGGCCGTTCGGTCGAAGAATCCTACGGTAGTGGTTGTCCTCTTTGAAGACAGTGCTGCAATGGTGGGACTGTTTGTGGCTGCTGTGGGAATCAGTTTGGCGCACATAACACATATGCCGGTTTTTGATGCTGCGGCCAGCATTATCATTGGCGTTGTACTACTAATACTGGCGCTTTTTTTGGCTCGGGAAACAAAAAATTTGCTGATCGGTGAAAGTGCCGGCATCAAAGAACGTGAAAATATCCAGAGCGTTATTTGCAGTGTGCCTGAAGTCAAAAGGTGCGGCCAACTCCTCACCATGCACATGGGTCCCGAAGATATACTCGTCAATATGGAAGTCGAGTTTATAGACGATCTATCCACAGACCAGATGGAAGTGGTTATCGATAGGGTCGAAATGGAGATCAAAAAGGCGGTTCCTGAGGTATCCAAAATTTTTATTGAAGCAGAATCTCTGAAAAAGAAACCTACGAAAACGACAGCATCGGTTGAATAAGTGGTTCCATTTGCTTTTTATATCTCTAACAATAAAGTAAAGACATCAGGATAAGTTGTTGTGTTAACGTATTTTCTATTTGTAATCGGTTTTGTGCTTTTAATCAAGGGTGCGGACTTTTTGGTTGACGGTGCCACCTCTGTCGCCCGACGATATAAAGTTTCCGACCTGGTCATTGGTCTAACCGTAGTTGCTTTTGGTACCTCAACGCCCGAATTGTTCGTAAACATTATCGCCAGTGCGAAAGGCAACACCGATATTGCCATTGGGAATGTACTGGGTAGTAATATCGCCAATGTTTTTCTCATCCTTGGCGTGTCATCCATCATTTATCCACTGAGTGTTACCAAAGGGACCGTTTGGAAAGAAATTCCATTTAGTCTTTTGGCGGCTTTTGTTTTAGGGTTTATGGCAAATGATCATTTGATCGATAAAAGAAACTTTTCGTCTCTGACCCGCATTGATGGTTTGATCCTTCTCTGCTTTTTTGCGATTTTTCTGTATTATTCATATGGAATTGCAAGAGAAATAGAAGGGATGGAACAACATGTTCAGGTGGAAAAAAAAGGAATGGCAAAATCGTTTCTATTAATCTGTGCCGGCCTTGTTGGATTGACGTTAGGTGGAAAATGGATTGTAGACGGTGCGATTATTATCGCCAAAAACTTCGGAATGAGTGAGTCGTTAATCGGTTTGACTATTGTTGCCGTGGGGACATCCCTTCCGGAATTGGCCACCTCTGCTGTAGCCGCTTACAGACGAAACGTTGAAATTGCCGTTGGTAACGTCGTTGGATCAAATATTTTCAATGTGTTTTTTGTCCTCGGTACCAGTTCAATCATTAAACCGTTACCTTTTCAAATCAAAAACAACATAGATATTGGTGCAGTAATTCTGTCAAGCCTGTTTTTATTTTTGTTTATGTTCACCGGAAAAAAGAGATCGTTAGACAGATGGGAAGGGGCTGTATTTCTGGTGTTGTATGCGGCTTATGTTATTTTTCTTATTTTCAAAGGATAACGAATAAATTAAACCCCTCTAAATAATCGTCAAGGAGGTGAAGATGATAACAGACACGGGTGGTTTGATATATGCCTACTTGCTTAATCGCCGTGAGAGCCCCAAAGTCTTAACCTGGACGGAAATCGATCAATGGACCCCCGAAAAGGGGATTCTTTGGCTGCATCTTGACCATGAAAGTCAAAACGCTCGAAAATGGCTTAGAGAAAAAAGCGGGATCGACCCAATAACCCAAGAATCGTTGCTGGAGGAAGGTACTCGGCCACGCAATGTACTCGCCGATGATGGTCTTCTCCTGATTCTCCGGGGGGTAAACTGCAATCCCGGCGCGGATCCAGAGGACATGGTTGCCCTTCGCATGCTGTTTGACGAAAATCGGATTGTTACCCTGAGACATCGTCGCGTTATAGCAATCCAAGATATCCATAAGGCCATAATTTCAGGAAAAGGGCCAACCACGGCGGGTGATTTTCTCGTAGCGACTGCAGGTCGAATAGCAGATCGAATGGGTGATGTCATTGGCGACATTGACGACCGGGTGGATGAACTTGAAGATTCAATCCTGACTGAGGAAAGTACCGAACTTCGACCTAAACTTGCGGATCTTCGGCGTCAAAGTATCAGTCTCCGACGCTACGTTGCGCCTCAAAGGGATGTGCTTGCCCGCCTGCAGCACGATCGTATTTCCTGGCTGGATGAAATGGATCGTGTTCACCTCCGAGAAATTGCTGAACGAACAGCTCGTTTTGTCGAAGACATCGATTCAGCACGTGAAAGGGCGGTGATCACCCAGGAAGAACTTAACAGCCGGCTGTCAGAACAAATGAACAAAGCCATGTACACCCTTTCGATTGTGGCTGCCATCTTTCTGCCGCTAGGCTTACTCACCGGCCTACTCGGAATCAATGTAGGTGGTATTCCAGGCACTGAGAACAAGTGGGCCTTTACTTCAGTTACGATTTTTTTGATAGTCCTTGCGGTTGGTCTCATAGGATGGTTTAGGAGGATTAAATGGCTATAATCGTCGATTTGTTATCGTGTGGTAATAATACGGACGTTTATTTTAACAGCTAAACGGTCAGTTTCCCGTATTTTTTTGGGGGGGACACCCGTCTTATACATATTTCCATGTAACCATCTGAATTCGCAGCAGACAGGACCTCGGCTATTGTTGCCATCTTTCCTATCAGATGGTGTTTCATGAACCCGAATATTTCATATAAATTTTCGGGAGATTTTTTTGTTATTTACAATTTTACCTCTAGTTGTAGGGCGACAGTTTGTACCGAATACTTTCCGTTTCCAATTCAATACAAAAATTTTCATATAATATCCAGGTCAATCGTCATAACTTGTGCACGTAAAAAGGAAACTATTAATGGGAATCCATGAAAACAGATAGGTATAATTGCAATGGCAACACTATCCATGGAGCACATACATTCCTTACATAACTACGATTTAAGGGTGGTTAAGCCTAAATCAATCGTTGAACTCAGACGGGCCTTTTAGCAAGGTATTTTGAACTATGGCATACGTTTCTCTTCCAATCAAAACTGCCACTATGTGGCATATTCCTTCTTGACCTTGGCAATTTAATATTTATGTTCTTTTTAAATCTGTCGGGAGTCCGAAGTACACTTTCTTTTTAGACGAATGACAAAAGGAGGAATAAAAATGAAAACATTGAAATTTATTTCTAAATTATTTTTCATATTCTCAGGGGTTGTTTTTTTGGTAATGCCGGCTACTGCATTTGGCGCCACAGGCGCTTTGGTTACGTATCAGGTTAATGGACAATCTTATGAGGGATATTACATCACGCCTTCTAACCAAGCGCCTTTGGTGTTGCTGATTCATGATTGGGATGGACTAACAGATTATGAGATCAAGCGAGCCAATATGCTCGCTGAATCGGGCTATGCTGTTTTTGCTGCGGATCTATTTGGTGCCGGCGTGCGACCAACTGAGTTGACAGACAAACGCCAACATACCGGAGAACTTTATAAAAACAGAGAGAAAATGCGGGCATTGATGAAAGGGGCATTGGATACGGCGAAAAAAAGGGGCGCCAAGATCTAAAATGGTGTCGCTGTAGGCTATTGTTTCGGTGGCGCGGCAGTGCTTGAACTGGCACGATCAGGAGAAGATCTTAAAGGTTTTGTTACGTTTCATGGTGGTTTAAAGACACCGGGAGGACAAAATTATGCCAAGACCCGGGGGGAAATTTTGATTATGCATGGCTCAGCGGATTCGAACATTACCATGGACCAGTTCGCTGATTTGGCTAAAGAACTGGAATCGGCGGGCATTGCACACGAAATGATAACCTACGGGGGTGCAAAACATGCTTTTACCGTTTTTGGTGGAAACCGCTATCAAAAAGATGCGGATAAAAAATCCTGGAAGCGTTTTCAGGAATTCCTATCGGATAAATTGAAAAAATGAAATTAAAAATATACGGGGTTTGCTAGCAACGTCACAATTCCAAAAAATTCAATATCTGCTATTGATCAAAGATCGATTGGAAGTACGGACGTACTTAACATTTTAAGTTAATTTCTTGTTCAGTGATCAAAGAAGTATAAAATAATTGAATTGATATTGAGATATTGGTAAGCTGTTTTTTTTATGATTCTGGTCAAGCATATAGGATTAACTTTCAAAAAAAGGGATCAAAATGGAAGATAAGCTTTGGCACAGGTCTTATGCTCCGGGTGTTCCGAAATCTCTGGAATATGAAAAGATAACCATATCCGAGGCCCTTACACGATCCGCTAAAAAATTTCCGAATCATACCGCCCTGAACTTCATGGGCAGAAAAATAACGTATGCGGAGCTCGACCGACTCGTCAACGCCTTTGCCAGGGCGCTTCAGGATCTGGGTATTCAGGAGGGAGAAAAGGTGGGGGTATGCCTTCCCAATATCCCTCAGGTGATCATCGCCAACCTGGCCATCTTTCGCATCGGTGCCGTAACCGTTCAAAACAACCCACTTTATACGGAACGTGAACTGTCATACCAGTTGAATGACTCGGATGCCAGGGTAGTCATCACCCTGGCACTGTTGATTTCCCGGATGGAAAAGATAAAACCCGAAACCAAGATAGAAAAGATTATCGGCTGCCATTTCAACACGTATCTCCCTTTTCCTAAAAAACAGCTGTTTCCTTTTGTCAAAAAGGATATGGTTTGCAAGGTCGTTCCGACCAAGGACGTAAAGGTCTTTAAAGATCTCATCGGTCGTTATTCTTCGGCGCCGGTAAAAGACTGCAGCAAATGGGATGAACCGGGGGCGCTTCTCTATACTGGCGGCACGACAGGTGTCAGCAAAGGGGCAATGCTAAGCCACGCCAATCTGAGCTGCAATGTTCAGCAGACGGTTGCCTGGTTTTCCGATCTAAATCGTGGTGAAGAAAAATTCGTTGGCAATTTACCCGTATTTCACATCGCCGGTTTTACGGGCATCCAGAATTTCCTCATCTGGCAGGCCTGGGAGGATGTTCTGGTCCCCCGGCCGGAGCCGAAAATTCATATTGAAATTCTCAAGAAGTACAGGCCTACAATCCTGCCCGGCGTTCCCACAATCTATATCGGCTTGCTGGCGGATCCGGAATTTCGCAAGTTAGACCTTTCGTTTATCAAAGGCTTTTTTTCAGGAGCGGCACCCCTTGCAGCGGACACGATCAAGGATTTGAAGGATCTTACCGGTTCGATGATGTGCGAAGCCTATGGATTGACCGAAACCGCACCTTTTGTCGCTGCGACGCCCTGGCGCGGAACCAACAAGCCGGGAACCGTCGGCGTTCCCTTTCCAGATACGAATATCAAGATTGTTGATGTCGATGACCTCGAAAAAGAGCTTCCCATGGGCGACGTCGGCGAGATCGTCATCAAGGGGCCACAAATTATGATGGGTTACTACAAGAATCCGGAAGAAACCGCGAAAGTTATCAAGGATGGATGGTTTTATTCCGGCGATATGGGTTGCTTTGACGAAGACGGTTACCTGAAGATTGTCGATCGCAAAAAAGACCTGATCATTGCAGGAGGCTATAATATTTATCCGGTCGAGTTGGACGGTGTTCTCTTCGATCACCCGAAAATACTGGAAGCCTGCACCATCGGTGTACATGACGACTACCGGGGTGAGACGGTCAAGGCGTTTGTGGTCGTCAAAAAAGGGGAAACCCTTACCGAGGAAGACGTCATCACCTACTGCAGGGAGAATCTTGCGCCTTACAAGGTCCCCAAGATGATAGAGTTTATCGACGAGCTTCCCAAGAGCGCCGTCGGCAAGGTGTTGCGGCGCGAGCTGAAAGAAATGGAGGAAGCCAAAGGCGCAAGGAAAAACCCAAAAGCAGATGATGGTTGATAAGGAAAAGTAAAGGAATGAATTCTAATATCTATATTCGAAAATCATCTTTTTTACTGATTTGTCTATGTTTTATGCTATTAATAGTTCCTTTACCAGCAGGGTCAAGCGATCTTGTTAAGGTTGGGGTCTATCAAAATGCGCCTTTAACACTCGTTGAAGGAAACGGGAATACCAAAGGATTTTTCATAGATATTCTGGAGCATATTGCCAGCACAAAAGGTTGGGAGATTGAATATGTTCACAGCCCATTGCCAGAATGCCTTCGTAATCTTGAAAATGGTAATATAGACCTTCTGGGAGGTATAGCCTATTCTAAAACAAGAGGAAGAAATTTTGATTATACATATGAAAGCGTCATTACCAACTGGGGTCAAATTTATCTTAACAAAAAATCCGACATTAAATCAATCATTGATCTTAAGGGCAAAAAAGTTGCCGTACTTCAAAATGATATATACTTTAATAACCTAAGGAAATTGGTACATCAATCTGGAATAAAATGCAGGTTTATTGAAGCCTTCGAATATGAAGATGTCTTAGAACTCGTTGACATTGGTCGATGTGAAGCAGGATTGGTCAGCCAGGTTTACGGGCTACAACATGAAAGAGATTATGATATTATCAAAAGTCCAATCCTTTTAAGTCCCCAAAAATTATATTGGGCTACTCCAAAAGGAAAAAACCAAGAACTTTTGTATACACTGGATAGTTACCTCAGAAAACTAAAAGACAATCATCAGTCTATTTACTATGAGGCGTTGGCTAAATGGTTCGGTATTGGAGAAAAATCAAAGTTCGGAAAATGGTTTAAGTGGGTGATAAGCAGCTTCGCGGTGCTTTTTATTCTATTTTTTACGATGAGTTTAATATTGAGGGTTCAGGTTAAATCAAAAACCAATGAGCTGTTAATCAAAAATGAAGCGTTGAAAAAGGAGATTAAATATCGCAAGCAGGCCGAAGAGGCATTGCGGGAGAGTGGCGCCACTATAAGCAGCATCTTTCGAGCCGCACCAACAGGTATCGGAATGGTATGCGATAGAGTTGTCAAGCAAGCGAATGAACGGCTATGTGAAATGCTTGGTTATTCCCAAAAAGAGCTATTGGGAAAAAATGCGAGAATATTATACCCTACGGATGAAGACTATGAATATGTTGGGCGGGAGAAATATTCACAAATCAGTGAAAAAGGAACCGGGACCGTCGAAACACCTTTACAGTGCAAAGATGGCAACGTTATTGATGTGCTTCTGAGTTCGACCCCTATCGACGCTAATGATTTGTCGATTGGTGTAACCTTTACGGCACTTGATATCACTGAGCGCAAGCGGTCAGAGGAGGCACTGCAGAAGAGCGAGGGACGGCTGCGACAAGTTATTGACCTTGTGCCTCATTTCATCTTTGCAAAGGACCGAAAGGGTCGTTATATCCTTGTCAATCAGGCTGTTGCCGAAGCTTATGGAACATCGGTAGAGGAACTTATCGGCAAGACGGATGCCGATTTTA
>JBFESJ010000023.1:0-24043 GCA_041548585.1 Desulfobacterales bacterium
AAATAATCTTAGCAGAATACATGATAGAATGCGATCTGCCTTTATCCAGCGGCATAGAATTGAAGCCCGAGGATTTAATTCAGGTAACAATGCAACATGCCAATGCAAGAAAAGACGTGTTATCTGTGTTTATGGGCTGATCTGAACTTTTCAACGAAAAACATCGAACAGAAAAATAATAAACCGTGAAAAACGGGGCCAAGGGCTAAAATATCAATGCGCGTATTATTTTGGTACTGTAATGGTTTTGACTGGACACCTGCCATGAGGACACTTCCCGATGTTCCTGAAGCAGAACCTGCCAAAAACAGAAATACCATCGTGGCGTTTGTTCATATCGAGCCGGGAGACGTTGAAGCCGCCAATTCTGCTGAAACCAAGCTGGTAAAAAACGCCAAGTGGCTGGCTCGAAAATGGGAAATTACCCGTATCATTCTGCACTCCTTTACCCATCTGGGAAAAGAAAAGGCAGACCCTGAAAAAGCTCGGGTATTGTTGAACCGGGCGCAAGAACGACTTCAAAATGCCGGCTATTCGGTAAATCAAACTCCGTACGGATACTTTTTGGATCTTGAAATTAAAGCGCCCGGCCACCCATTGGCAAGGGTATATAAAGAATTTTGATCCGGGTTAAAAAGATTGGCCTTTATTTTTTTTACGATCACTTATGCACGGGGTTGACCTGTCTCACCGCCAGCGGCATCTTCGACTGGCAGGCTTGTCCGCCACTGGCGTGATCTATCCGCCTCTGGAAGACGGAGCCGTGAAAAACCGGATGATCTGAGTGCGTTAACCTGTTTAACGGACTAAACTGTTACGAAAAATTTAGCCATAACCCTGATCAGAGTTCTTCAAACCAATTCTGTTCCTGATTTTTTCCGACGCTTTCTGAATTAAAAATTCTCCCGTTCATTGCGATATAAACACCCGGCTTTAATATCTGAACCGCAGCAACGGCACAGCCGATATTAAACGCGGCATCACTGTATTTAAACCGGGCCGGTTCCATTGCACCGGTGAGTACGATAACCTTCTCGGGTATGGAACTCAGTTTTTGGGCGGTTTGAATCATGGTATCCGTTCCATGGGTCAATACGATATGTCGATGTTCGTCAGATGAAACCTTATCGAAAATCATCTGGCGATCTTCGTCGGTCATATCAAGACTGTCCTTATGTAAAATGGGCGATATTTCATACAAAAGGTTTACATTCGCTTCCTTTAATATTTCTCCGATCTTTGGTTCTCCCACTTCATAGGTACTTTTGCGGTCAAAGTATACCTTGTCGATGGTTCCACCCACAGTATAAATTTTGATTTTCATTTCTGCCACACCGTTGTTTTTATTCTATTTAAATAGTTGAGAGGTCGGGGAGTTTTTATTGTAAACTTTTATATATCAACGGAATGGATATTTTTTTAAAAAAAGCGTGTACTGTCTGAGTGGTTTAGGGATCGTTAGAAAGAACAGACGTATACCGAAACATTTCAACAGTAAGGAAGTGTTTATTCTAAGCTGAACCCATTGTTTTTATATTGAAATCTGTTCTTTCTTTATGATCCTTTAACCACGAGGCTTGTCCGCCTCTGGCGTGATTACACGGTTTTTAAAAAAACATTATCCATGGAGCGATTTAACAAATAAAAACGTATTTATAACGTAACATATCTAAAACAGACGCGTTATCTCATCCACTTCAAAGCTGGGCCACTGTACCGGTCCTTTCTTGCTCACGGCTTCGATTCCACGACCGGATTCCAGCACCTCACCGATGCGGGCAATATCGATTCCGGCGTCCCGAATGCCGTCCATAAGTGTTTCGGTTGCATTTTTGCGAGAGCAAATCAGAAGGCTGCCGGAGCCAATCAGTCCCATGGGATTAATATCGAGCAAGCGGCATACCTTTTCGGTTTGCGGAAAGACCGGAATACGGTCCATGTTGACCCTAATCCGATGTCCACCGGCAATACTCAGTTCCATCAGTGCTGTTGCGAGCCCTCCCTCAGTAATATCGTGCATGGCACTCACTCCCCCGGAGTCACAGGCTATTTGTGCTTCCTCTAAAATACTGATGGAGGAAAGAAACTGTCTACACGCTTCAATCTCGGATTCCGTCATCCCCAGAATTTTGAGCCGGTCCCCAAACTCCCTGGCAATAATGGATGTCCCCTCTACAGCAACAGCTTTGGTCAATAAAACACTATCCCCCGCCTGAATATTGCGTTTATTGATCAGTCGGCTTTTTTTAACGGTCCCGACCAGCATTCCGATAACAACGGGCCTTGTAACAGCGTCGGTGATCTCTGTGTGCCCGCCACACAACGCAATATTCCAGCGACGGCATACCGATTCGAGCTCTTGCATGACCTGTCGGACAGCGGATGGCGTAACACCGGATGGAAACAAAAGGGTGGTCAAAAACCATCTGGGGGTGGCCCCTGACGTGGCGATATCATTGGCATTGATGAGAACCGCATAATGCCCGATGGCGTCTGTGGCAAAGGTTATGGGGTCTGATTTTACGACAAGGACCTCCTCTTGATCGATATCCATCGCAGCCGTATCTTCACCCACACCGGTATTGATCAACACTGAGGGGTCATGAAAATTGAAACCGTCCAGAAATTCTTCAAGTAGATCATTGGGCAATTTGCCCGGCGAAAGGGGGAGTCCCAAGCGGACAATATTTTTGATCTCCTTTAAACTGGAGACAACAACGTCACTTTCAATTTTTGCGGTGCCGGACGCAGTTCCATACTCCAGAAACGCGGTCATACATCCTGCTTTTTGTCCCGCCTGGATGTCGAAAACGTAGTCGCCCACCATCATCATCTGCTTTACATCCACATTCAAGGTTTGAGCTGCCAGCATGATCCCGTCACCACTTGGTTTCAGCTTGACAGGGGTTTCCCTGGTAATAATAACATCAAAATATGAGATATTGATATCTTCAAAATTCTCCAGGGCCCGTTTCACGCTCGAAAGGGTGTTTCGGGTAATGATTCCAATGCCAAGTCCCTTTGAACGGAGATAATGGATCAAGTCCTGTGCCCCCGAGTTGGGTTCCGAACTCACCGCCGCTTGTTTTTCAAAACGCTCCAGCACCGAGAAGGCTTCATCGCGCTGAAAGGAGGTTGGGAGATTCTCTATGAATTCAAGCACAGGACGCTCATCGGGACAACCAATGGTTTTTTTTAAAAGGGGAAAATCCAACGCACCGGGTTTCGTCAGGGTGCCGTCAAAATCAAACAGCATTGCTTTGATGATAAATGATCGATTCATCATTTTTTCGTTAGTTCTTCAGTGGTTCAGTTTATTTTGACCTGAGTTGAGCTATTGTCGAGTTTGCCTAAGATGCGAGGCGTGAGACATGCAGTCGCAACCTGCTACTGCAAATGTCTCATAACGAAGCAGATTTGGCGAAATCGGCAATCCCAAAGGGTTTCAAATTGTGACAAACTTGTTTGGATTCCATTTACCAAGCCGATAATGGTGTTTAATGCTTTATGACAATATAACCTCCTAAAGATATAAGGTTTATAATACACTGGCGCAATTTGAAACGCTCAATTTAGGTTGGAACATGTATCCAACGACGCTTAATATCTTGAAGGCGATGGGGATAATTCGTGATGACGCCATCAACTCTCCAGGCAACAAATTTTTCCATATCTTCTCGGTCATCAACGGTCCAGACAAACACGTTTGAGCCCTCACGTTGCAGCCGATTAACGAACGTTTTGCGTACAAGGCGATAATGTATCGCCACACCGTCCAGAAATTTCGGCAGCAGGCCTGGCGCGATGCATAAAACAGCGTTTTGAAAATTTTGTCGGATGGTCTTTCGTTTGGAAAAAGAAACAATCAGAATGAGCGGAAATTGAACATCCTTTTTGTCCAGCTCAAGGAGTAAATTGTAATCCGAACCGGAGATGACACTCCCTTTTACAAGTGATGACGCTTCCAATGTTTCTAAAAGATTTTCGGTACGTATGCAATGTTTGAGCTCAATATCCACAGGAATAGAACGGGTTGCTTCAAGACAATCGGATAACAAGGGCGCGCGATCATCATAAGCGGTAAGGGATTGAACCTGATCATATGTCAAGTTGCGCCATGGCGGCGTCGCCGGATTTAGACGATCATCATGATAAACGATAAAACGGCCGTCGCAAGTTTCGTGAACGTCCATTTCAATCATTTCAACCTCCGCATCCACTGCGGCCTTCAGCGCAGGAATGGTGTTTTCAATGTGCCGGGTACTAAACCCTCGATGTGCTATTATTTTGGGGAAATGATCGATGCCGATCACAATGATATCCCAGGGAACCTGTAAATGTTATGTAAAAATCGGATTACAGATCATACGGCGTCAGGCTCTCAAAACCATGGTCGGTGACAAGAATGGTCTGCTCAAACTGAGCGGAAAGCGAGCCGTCTTTTGTAACGGCCGTCCAATTGTCATCGAGGATGAAAAGCTCTTTTTGTCCCAAATTGATCATCGGTTCTATGGTAAAAACCATGCCTGGAATCAAACGGATTCCCTCTCCTCGAATACCGTAGTGGGGGACTTGGGGCGGTTCGTGAAATTCAAACCCAACACCATGCCCAACAAATTCCCTGACCACAGAGCATCCATGCTTTTCGGCATATTTTTGAATGGCCCATCCAATATCTCCAATGGTATTACCGGGTTTAACCATAGATATACCCTTTAAAAGGCTCTTTTGGGCCACGTGAACGATTTTCTTGGCATCCGGTCCGGGTGTGCCAACAAAAAAGGTTTTGTTGGCATCCGCATAATAGCCGTTTAGAATCGGAGTTACATCGACGTTGACAATATCTCCCTCGTTCAAAATCCTTTTTCCGGGTATGCCGTGACAAATGACTTCGTTTACGGATACACAGACACTTTTGGGGTAACCCCGATAGTTTAGAGGCGCGGACACTGCACCGTGTTTACGTGTAAATTCGTGCACCAGCGTATTAATATCATCGGTGACAACACCCGGCCTGATTTCAGACTCGATCATGTCAAGGGTGTCCAGCGCCAGGCGACCGGCCCTCTTGATGCTTTCAATATCAGCAGCTTGTTTGAGCCGAATCCTGTATTTTTTAGCATATTCCGCTTTGAGTTTTTCCGGATCCGATTCTTTTTTACCCAGACAGCATTTTTTGTATTTGAGACCGCTTCCACAGGGGCAAGGCGCGTTTCGCCCGCCCTTAAAAATTTTGTTTTTCATTCTTTTCTCGATTCAAATCATTGGGGGTTCGGAGTATTCTTTCTTTAAATCTTAAGTAACAGCGAAATGGATAATCTTTTTTATTATGTCAAACAAGATTTCGACCCATGCAGTATTTTTCACCGACTAGCGATAATCCTCCCGGATCGGGTAAAACACATCAATAATCCGGCTTTGGGTTATCGCCCTTCCCGAATGAACGGCATCCGGCGGGATAATAACCACAGAACCGGAACTTAGCTTTTTACTTTTTCCATCCACGGTCAGTTCGAATTCGCCTTCGAGAACGTTTGTAACCTGCTCATGGGGATGGGAATGCCTTGGCAATTCAGCCCCTGGTTCAACATTCCAGTAAGAAAAGGTCATGTTTTCTGAATGAACAAAACGGACTTTAAATCCGGAAACAGGTTCTTTTTCTTCTATTTCGTCAAGATTGAGATGTTGCATTATTTTTCATAGCCCTTTTTATAATTTTTAATATTGATATATACGATTTAAATTTATGTCAATTTCTTATCCTGCATTGCGTGTACTAAATTATTGGCCATACACATCATAATGCACTTTATCATATTGCAGATCCTCCTTTGGATGGGGGGACTTTTTTTCGGTGGGATATCCCACGGCGATAATCGATTCTACGTTTAATTTTTCAGGAATATCTAAAAGTTCGCGAATATACTGTTCTGCGGTTTTGGTCTGGTCATGCATTCTTTTTCTAATCTGAATCCAGCAGCTCCCGAGCTCCAAGGATTCTGACGCAAGGTGTATAAAGATGGATGCGATCGAGGCATCCTCGATCCATACATCACATTTTTCAGGATCAGCGCAAACAACGATTCCCAACGGTGCATTCTTTAAAAATGATGCACCGTGAGGCTTGGCTTTTGAAAGCTTTTCGAGTAAGACGCCATCGCTGACCACAATGAATTCCCAGGGATTAAATCCCCTGGACGATGGCGCACGAAGCGCTGACTCAATGAGCAAATCAATTTTCTCGGGTTCGACAGGTTTATCCATGTATCTACGAATGCTCCTGCGCCTTTGAACAAGAGATAAAAACATAAAGGACCTCCTTAATATTATGGCCGGTTAATCGTATGTTTTATGCATTTTTGGGCAAAAATTTAAAAACCATCACGAAAACGCGAAATATAAAATATTCTTTTTCGTGTTTTTAACATTTCGTGCTTTCGTGATAAAAATTCTTATTAAGTTCCCCGCTTCAGTTTGAATTAAGGCGGGATCTCCGTTACTCTACGACCGGTTTATTTGGGTTAGGTTATATTTAAATTATGGCAAAACTATGGTAAAAGATTGAATTATAAAGTCGATTCGAATATTTTGCAAGGATGGGAACGATTAAAAGATGAAAATATTGCTGATATATCCATACTGGCTTGAGAAACGAGCCAACACCGAAGATGTGGTCGTCCCCCCCATCGGCATTTATTATGTCGGTTCCGTTTTAAAGGAGAATAATTACGATGTCGAGATTTTAAACTGGTGTAGGATAAATGAAACCCCCGAAAAAATCGAAAAATCCCTTCTTGATAAAAGGCCGGATATCATCGGCTTTTCTATCTTACAGGCCAACCGCTGGGGCGGCATCGAAATTGCCAGAATCGCAAAACGGATCGATCCGAAAGTTAAAATTGTTTTTGGCGGCGTGACGCCGACCTTTTTATGGAAACATTTTTTAACCCATTTTCCGGAAATCGACTTCGTGGTTATCGGCGAAGGGGAATATACCTTTTTAAACCTTGTAAAATTTTTAGAAACCGATCAGGGACAACAACCAAAAGACATTCGAGGCATTGCCTTCAGAAAAGACGGCAAAGTTGTCCGGACGGCACCTGCCGAGCCGATTCATCATCTAGATGCCCTGCCGGTTCCCGCAAAATATTTTAAATACAACCATTTATCTCTAACACGAGGCTGTCCGGGAAAATGCACTTTTTGCGGATCGCCAAAATTTTGGGGCCCTAAAGTTCGATTTCATTCCGTTGAATATTTTATCGATGAGCTCGAGCGTCTTTACAAAAAAGGCATCAACTTTTTCTATTTCTCGGATGATACCTTCAGTGTGGATAAAAAGCGGGTGATCGATATCTGCAACAACATACTGGAAAAAGGACTTAAAATAACATGGGTTGCCATATCACGCGTCAATTATATGAACGAAGATATCCTCTACTGGATGAGAAAAGCCGGCTGTATTCAAATCAGCTACGGCGTTGAAAGTGGTTCCAAAAAAATTAGAGCCCTTCTGAACAAAAAAATCACAACCGCTGACATTGAAAAAGCGTTTGCCATGACATTGAAATACGGCATTTTACCGCGTGCCTATTTTATATATGGCTGTCCCGGAGAGACGCATCGAACCATTCAGGAAACCATCGATCTGATCAAAAAGATTAAACCGCTGGTCATCCATTTTTTTGTTCTTTCGCTGTTTCCCGGAACTGCGCTGTATGAGAAATATAAGCAAAAAGAGAGGTTGACCGATGATATCTGGTTAAACAAAATCGAGGACATTAAATATTATGAAACAGATCCTAAAGTATCCCGTGAAGATGTCCTCACATTTGCGAAAACATTGCGCTCCCGATACCATGAACTGATTCCCGGTATTGTGGATGCCATTTTGCTCATCGATAAGAGGGAATTTTATCCCATGCATGCCGATTTTTGTTCCCGACTCGGAATGACATTTGACCATGGCGACTATGCCAAAAATGACGCCATCAAGGACAAAGAGAGCATCGCTGAAAAATTATATCTAAAAGCGATTCATTATCACCCGCATGCAAGTGCTTATCTCGGATTGGGTATATTGAATCAAAAGAAGAGCGCCTACCATGAATCCATTAAAATTCTATCAGAAGGCATTCTGTATTTTCCGGACAATGAGCAGCTCAACATGTGTCTTGGCGTTAGCCACATGAATATAGGGAATTTTAGAACGGCACTGTCGTTTTTTTTAAAATTTCAACATTCAAAACAAGCACTGGGATATATCGTCAACTGTTATCATGCATTGAATGATGTTGAAAACGCATCGTCCTTTTCTAAAAAGCTTGAATCCATGACCTAATATACTCCAACCCATTTGCGTTGGAAAATTGAAACATCAATGCTTGACTTAAAAAAACCGTTTATGTATTTTTAATTCTTTTTTTAAACATGTTAGGAGACTTATTTGAAAATTTAAGTCTATGAAAATATACACAATAAAATCTGATGTGCTGCTTCTGCTCACATCGGCCATATGGGGATTCGCCTTTGTAGCTCAGAGGATTGGCATGGATTACGTGGGACCATTTACGTTCAATGGCGTCCGATTTGCCTTGGGGAGTCTCGTACTTCTACCGCTGATCCTTAGAAACGGCACCCACCAAAATACCTCGACAAACAGTATGCCCCACACCGATACAAAAACGTTGATATTCGGAGGTGGCCTGTTGGGAATCACCGTATTCGCAGCCGCATCCCTGCAACAGGTGGGCCTGGTCTACACAACGGCAGGAAATGCCGGTTTCATCACGGGACTTTATGTGGTCATCGTACCGATCCTTGCCCTTTTTTGGGGTCAACATCCCAACCCTGGAACCTGGGTCGGAGCCTTGCTGGCTGCAGCAGGGCTTTATTTCTTGAGCGTTTCCCAGGATCTCACCATTTCATTTGGCGATTTGCTGGAGCTTATCGGCGCCTTTCTCTGGGCCATACAAATTCTCATTGTCGGATGGCTTTCACCCAGAATTAATGCGCTAAAGCTGGCCTTTGCCGAGTTCTCTGCGTGTTCTCTTTTAAGCCTCATCACGGCAGTCATTTTCGAGGAAATTGTCTTAAAAGCGCTGTTTCAGGCCGCCATACCCATCTTGTACGGCGGCGTTCTCTCGGTGGGGGTAGCGTACACCCTTCAGGTGGTCGCCCAGCGAGACGCCCACCCCGCTCACGCATCCATCATTTTTAGCCTGGAATCGGTTTTTGCTGCTTTTGGCGGCTGGCTCATTTTAAATGAAACCATCAGCCCTCGAGGTCTGATCGGTTGCACGCTCATGCTCTCAGGCATGCTTTTATCACAGCTTTACGGATTATTTGAGGGCGTTTCGTTTACCACGTTAAAGGCTGTGTTTGAACGAAAATAAACAGGACTCTAACACACAGCGAGCACTAAAAAAGTAAAGAATCCGGGGCCAGAGGACCCGGCTTTGGTGCCACCGTAGAAGGGTAAAGTCTATCGTACGTGCCAGTTTAACCGATTAAGATGGCATAGCCGTTGTTTTTAACCCCCGCGATGCGGGACAGGCATGGCCCTTCGAAGATCCCGAATCGCGGGGGAGGCCCAGGTTTTTCAGGACAAAATAAAAAATGGGTTGAATCAAAAAATAAAAGGACTATAATGCTCGGGTTATTTTTTTAAACTAAGGTTTTAGGGATGATATACATGTTTTATTTTTTGTTTCCAGGAGGAAAATCATGAGAATTTTGGTCAGTGACAACCTTGGTGAAGCCGGTATCAATATGTTTCAGGATGAAGATGGCATCGACATTGATGTTAAAACCGGACTGTCCCCCGAAGAACTTAAAAGTATCATTGCAGATTATGACGCTCTGGTCATCCGGAGTGCGACAAAGGTGACTGAGGAGCTTCTGAATGCAGCAACGAAATTGAAAGTTGTGGGGCGTGCAGGAATCGGTCTTGATAACGTGGACATCCCGTCAGCCACCAAACGGGGCGTCATTGTAATGAATACACCCGGCGGAAATGTCATCACCACCGCCGAACATGCCATTGCCATGATCCTCTCTCTGTCCCGCAATATCCCGGAGGGTACCTCCTCATTGAAAGCCGGAAGATGGGATAAAAAGAAGCTCCAGGGCAGAGAAATATATAACAAGGTTCTTGGAGTCATCGGTTTTGGGAAAATCGGCTCCATCGTGGCAGACCGCGCCAGAGGTTTGAAAATGCAGGTGATTGTTCACGACCCGTTTGTCACGCCGGAACAGATTGAAAAAGCGGGCTTTGAATGCGTATCCCTTGAGGAATTATACCAAAGGTCTGATTATATAACGGTGCATGTCCCCAAACTCAAAAACACCATTGGTTTGATCAACAAGGATGCTTTTCAACAAATGAAGAACGGTGTAATGATCGTCAACTGTGCACGCGGTGGTATTGTGGATGAAGCCGATCTTTATGAAGCCATGAGTTCCGGAAAGGTTGCCGGAGCAGCATTGGATGTTTTCGAAAACGAACCTCCAGGGGTTTGCCAGCTTTTTGAACTGGATCATCTTATTTGCACACCGCATTTGGGAGCCTCCACCCAAGAGGCTCAGACCAAAGTCGCCGTCGATGTGGCCAGCCAGATCATCGATTATTTAAAAAATGGAACGGTTCTGAATGCGGTCAATGTCCCATCGGTAACAGGGGACATTCTTTATAAACTTAAACCGTTATTGACCCTTGGAAATCAGATGGGAAGTCTTCAGGCACAGTTAAATAAAGGTGCCGTCAAAGAAGTCGTCATTGAGTACGCCGGGGATTTTAAGGACCTTGATCTGTCACCGGTTTCCATAGCGGTGTTAAGAGGACTGCTGACCCATGTGGTGAAAGACGATGTGAATTTTGTGAATGCCCAGGTCCTCGCCAAGGAAAGGGGAATAAAGGTAACCGAAGCTACCAGTGATGATTCAGGCGAATATATCAATCTGATCACCGTCAAGGTTGTGACCACTGAAATGACAAATACCGTGACCGGAACCATCTTCGGTAAAAACGAGTTGAGAATCGTAAAAATTAATAACTTCCGGCTCGAATTGATTCCAAACGGGCATATTTCATTGATATACAACTATGACAAGCCGGGGGCCATTGGAAGTTTCGCAACGCTTCTCGGCAAGAATCAAATTAACATCGACCAGATGCAGGTGGGGCAGGAAGAATCCGGCGAAATGAACATTATTTTTCTCAAAACCAATGTATCGATTCCACCGGAAGTTATTGAAGAATTGCACCAATTGGAACTGGTTAAAACCGTCACGCCCTTGGAGTTTGATCTATAACTGGTTTCCATCCAGAAATGGCCCGTTTCCGCAATCTCTGTGCCTGCCCTGTGAAATGCAGAGCCTATTTCTCCGGGGTCAAGTGATTGCAAACGCTTTGATTCAGCTTCCTGCTCCACTTCCAGCCCGTAGGGTAGAGCATACAGCTCGGAGAGGTGACGTTAATATTGGCGTTTTTCTGCCCTTTTTCCTCGATCTTTTCAAAAAGATGTTCTTATAAGAAAATAACTCTAAGGATGAAAGTATTATCTTTATTTATTTGTTTTTAAAGCTTTTTCACTCGAATCCTTGAATCCTTGAACCCTTGGCCCCTTATCAATCGACCAACTCTTTGGGAGATGATTCTTATTTTGTAACACAAAATTTCCCGCTGCCTCTCATCCTTTCATCCCTTCTTTTTATTTCAATTGCAGGAAAAAGTGTACTGTGATACCAAGCGAATAATATCGAAAAACCAGATAATAACCCGTCAGATACCGAAGAAAACCAACGGCAGTGGAAAATGACCAAAGATATCAGAAATAAATCCCATATTGCCCATGAAGACGTCCTTGCACTGAATTTTATCCGGAAACCCGGTACCTATGTGTTTCGAAAATACCATAAGCAGGGATTGAGGTCTCATATCATGGAGGTGCTGGATCCGGGAGATTTTTTAAAACAGAACAACGGAGAAATTGTTGACGGGATTCGAATTTTTCCATGGGCCAAACCTCTAAAAATGCTTAGAATCTTTAGAACAAAATTTTCTTCCACAAAAGAAGTCTGTGAAGAGATCAAAAAGTTTAAAATCGTCGAAAAATATCTCCCACAGGATGCCTATGCAAAGTCCGACGAATTTATTGTGGATTACATCTGGAATAAAAACAGAGATTTCATCCTCTGTGGTCTTCAGGAGTATGTGGAGGGTGAAGTTTTGAATCCCTGGGACCCGATTCCCAAGCATCAATGGGCAGATATTCTCATGACCAAAGAAGCGAGCGGGCCCAATGAATTTCAAATGACACCGGAACAGCGGATCCATAACCTTCAGAAAAAAATTGAAAATTTCATTGTGTGCGTAAAAAAAATGATTTTGGAAGCAAACATTGTTCCTGACTTTGCCGGTGTGGAAAATCTTCTCGTCACGCCAAACGGAAATATTAAACTCGTGGACATTAACAATATCTCAAAGGTATCTTTTGGACCGGACATCAATTTAGATGACAAAGGCTATCCGGTATGTGACAAATCCATTGAAGCAATATCGATGCTGGAAAAAGGAATGCTGGAAAAACCCATTGATAAAACCGAACGATTATATAAAATATTTCTCGACCCTCAAAGGATGAAGGACGTTAGTGCTTTAGAGGAAAAGTTCCATCTCTCCGCCAGGAGCAAGTTGGTGTACAGTTGAGCGTTTTTTTCGTTGCGGATCAGAGTAGAAAAGGCCAATGATGAGTCCCCGTTACCGATTTGATCGAATGGAAGTTGCCGGTTCTTTGGGAGATCTGGGAACCCTTCTCCCTATTGCCATCGGAATGATCCTCATAAACGGTTTAAGCCCCATGGGGATGTTTTTTTCCATTGGTATTTTTTATATCTTATCAGGGATGTATTACGGCATTACGGTCCCGGTCCAGCCGATGAAGGTCATCGGCGCATATGCCATAGCAACGGCAATGACCCAATCCCAGATTCTGGCTTCAGCAGCTCTCATGGGCCTGTTTCTTCTAATTATCGGCGGAACAAACGCCATAACGCTCATCGGCAGATATATCCCCAAGCCTGTGGTCAGAGGAGTCCAGTTATCAACCGGCATCCTTTTAATGGCCCAGGGCGTCAAATTCATGATCGGTTCTTCAAAATTTCAAACGGTACGGCATATGGCAGAACCCTATTTATCCCTGCAGCATATAGGACCTGTACCGGTTGGAATCATTATTGGAATTATCGGCGGTATTTTGACACTTCTGCTGCTTGAAAACAGAAAATTTCCAGCCGGGCTTGTCGTCATATTGGGCGGCATTTTCCTGGGATTGGTCCTGGGGACCCACGAGGGTCTCGACAAACTTAAAATTGGTATTTATTTCCCGAAATTACTGCCGTTCGGGCTGCCTGCCGGTGCAGACGTTACCTTTGCGTTTTTTGCCCTGGCACTCCCGCAACTGCCGATGACTTTAGGAAATGCAGTTGTCGCCAATGCAGATCTATCGCAGGAGTACTTTGGCAAAGATTCCAAAAAAGTCACCTATCGTGCTTTAACCATCAGCATGGCGTTGGCAAATCTGTTGAGTTTCGTGCTGGGCGGCATGCCGCTCTGCCATGGGGCCGGGGGGTTGGCGGCTCACTATCGGTTTGGCGCACGCACTGCCGGTTCCAATTTAATGATCGGAATTCTTTTTCTGGCGCTCGCCCTCTTTCTCGGCGTCCATGCCCTTTCGGTTGTGTACCTTTTGCCCATGGCGATTTTAGGAGTATTGCTCATTTTTGCGGGCGGTCAGCTGGCATTGACCGTCATCGACATGAAAATACGAAAGGATTTATTTGTTTCACTGCTGATTTTAGGAATCACGCTGGCTTCAAATCTGGCCATAGGATTTATGGTGGGAATTGTTGCGGCCTATGTTTTAAAATCAGAGAGATTAACTGTATAATCTCGATTTAACAACGCCACAAGCCTTTGAAAATTGATGGGTTGTCGACCAAATCACTTTTGGCTGGCTCTGAAACGCTTTTTAATAACCAAAGTTTCGCACCCAAATTTTTGCGCAAACTCATCATATGGTGATGGTTTTATCCAATTTTAGCAATGAAGGATGATCGCCATGTGTTTTCATAAAACCTTTTAAAGCAAAATCAGATTCGGATTTCGTTGAATGAAAGCCTGTCATTGTCTAATTATCCATAAGATTATAGGAAGCAGTATCGCCAGCATAATCAGCACGCCCGGAACCGACAGATAGGCCTGATAACGCGGCTTACCCTTTAAACGCGCTTTTTTGACTTCAGACAGAAACCAGTTGCCGACCATTATGGCAGCCACCAGCGGAGCGACGATTTTTAGAATATATAACAAATTCGACATATCTTTCTCCATTTCATACATAAAATTTAAACCAGAAGGCTTTTCTTTCCGTCCATGGCGTCTTCAAAAACCATCTAATTTCTGTTTGGTTTGCTACCCTATCATATCCTAAGACGGGTAAGCAATCCTTATGCCGGTGAAAACGTTTTAAGAAACCTGTTGAACTCCTTTGGTCTTATTGATAAGGCTTCATCAGAAAAAAGGGTGCAAACCTTAAGTACAGTAAAAATACATGTTATGGAGGAATACAAAATGTCTAAAATGAAATGGAGTAGCCCGCCTGAAATGCAGATCGATACAAATAAAACCTATACGGTAACGGTCGATACCAATAAGGGCATGATTGAATTGGAACTCTATCCCCAACATGCACCGAAAACCGTCAACAATTTTGTGTTCTTAGCCAAAGAAGGGTATTATGATGGTGTGTCCTTCCATCGCGTGATTCCCGATTTTGTGATCCAGGGAGGAGATCCCACCGGTACGGGCCGTGGTGGTCCAGGGTATCAGTTTGAAGATGAGGTCAAGGACAATCCCCTGACACACGAAAGGGGTATCATTTCCATGGCAAATGCCGGGCCGAACACCAATGGAAGTCAATTTTTTATTACGCATTCGCCCCAAGCCCACCTCAACGGAAAGCATACCGTATTTGGTAAAGTCGTAACAGGTTTGGATGTTGTGGATGAAATACAGGAAGGCGATACCATGAAACGTGTCAAAATTCGCAAAGGATAGACATGTTTTGATTATACCTGTCGATTAAGACCGATGTTTTTGAGACCTTTGAAAAATATTCAATTTTGCTCAAGGTTAAGGAAGATGAAAATTTTAACCACAGACATACATTGAGTATTTCGAGGATTAAAATTTGAATCCGACGCAAAGATTGGGCAAAAGAGGGTGTTTTTCAAAGGTCTCTATTTGGCCATCAAGTGATTGACCGCTCCCTCCAAACCATCCAGAGTAAGTTCAAACATGGGAAAAATCTGTTGGATGGTGTTAATGGTCGGGGTCTGGGCCCATATTTGTGAAGATACGGGATTCATCCATACACAGTGGGGAAACGTCTGGGCCAGAAACTTGAGCTGTTCGATGCTCGGTTTTCCGCTTCTCTCTTCCACATGGATGGAGCCGTCCGCGGCCATCAGCTCAAAGGGCGCCATGCTGCCGTCTCCCACCACAATCAGGCGGGTTTGCGAATCAAAGGTGATAAAATCTTCAACCCTAAAAGGTTTTTTAATTCTGCCCGGATCTTCCCAGAGAAAATCATAGACCGTGTTGTGAAAAAAGTATGTTTTAAGATCCTTAAACTGATCTCTCGCATAGTCGAAAAGCGTCTGAACAACCGGTATATAGGGATCCATGGACCATCCACCGTTATCGATGGCCAGGATGACTTTGATGCGGTCTTTCAAACGCCTTGAAAAAACGATCTCGATTTCGCCCCCGTTTTTCATGGTCTGATAAATGGTTTCATCGATGTTGACCTCATCTTTGGGGCCCACCGGTATCATGTTGCGGAGCCTTTTTAAGGCTTCACCCATCATATCCTGTGTCAAAAGGCCTCTTCGAGAATAGTCTTTGTATCTTCTCTCCATGGCGACTTTGACAGCGGATTTATTGCGGGAGACACCACCCACGCGCATGCCCTCGGGATGGTATCCGGAATGCCCCACCGGTGAAGTCCCGCCGGTTCCGATCCATGTCCTTCCCCCCTCATGTCTCCCTTTTTGATCTTCAAGCCGTTTTTTGAAATATTCGATAAGTTCTTCAGGGGTCAGATCGATCAGATCTGACGCATCCATTTCGAGTGCGGCAGCAAGTGACACAGGATCTTCCAGCCATCCCTCCAGCAACGCCCGGGTGACCTCATCGAGCACAAGGGCTTCAAGTTCGGGCATCTCGGCGTCCTGAAACCGGTGGGCAAACACCTGATCATATACATCAAAATACCGCTCACTTTTCACTAGGATCGCCCGGGCAGACGTATAGAACGCATCGACGGAGTTGATGAGTCCCATATCCAACGCTTTTTGAAGCGTCAAGAACGAGGTCGGACTGACCGGTATTCCGACACTCTTTAACCGATAGAAGAAATCGATAAACATATTTTACCTAATTGCTCTAGTTCATAATTACGATAACGTATTTTTATCTGGGAACTTGCCCCTATAAGCTGAAGTCCAAAAGTTTGAAGTTTGAAGTGCCTAAAGTGAGCTAAAGTTGAGGAACGCGCTTTCAGCGCGATCAACTATAATTAAAATTGATAGAATACCTTAACTTTAGGCATTTTTAACTTTTTCAACCATAGTATGAAAAAACCAAGTTATTAATAGGTAACCGTATTTGCGAATACATGTACTAAGTTTAGGGCTTTGTTAAAACAGTCCGTTACGGCTTGTAAAATTCACGGTGTTCTTATAATCCTGACTTTTTTTAAACAACACGCCCAGAAATGGAATGTCCCCTCTGGCCAGCAAATCGGGATTAAAGTCAGGATCGGTTTTAAGGGCCCTGATCCAGTTGATCAGTTCCCGGGTGGCAGGCTTTTTTTCAATGGCATCGATTTTGCGCAGCTCGTAAAATGTCGATACGGTACTTTCCATGAGATTCGAATTAATATCCGGAAAGTGAACCTGAATGATCTTTCGCATCATCTCCGGATCCGGAAAGGCGATATGATGAAAATTGCATCTTCCCAGAAACGGATCCGACAGATCTTTCTTGGCATTGGACGTGATAACGATGACTGGACGAAATCTGGCCTTGACGGTCTTGTCAATTTCAATGATGTCAAACTCCATCTGATCCAGAACATCGAGCATATCGTCCTGGAAATCGGTATCGGCCTTGTCGATTTCATCAATCAAAAGGACGGTCCTTATATCGGAGGTAAAGGACTGGCCGATCTTGCCCATCTTGATATAATCTTCAATGTTGCTGACATCCCGATTTGAATCACCGAAACGGCTGTCATTCAAACGTGTAAGCGTGTCGTATTGGTAAAGGGCGTCCACCAGTTTCATGCTCGATTTCACATTGAGCACAATAAGGGGCATATTCAGGCTTTCCGCAATGGCATGGGCCAGCATGGTTTTGCCGGTGCCGGGCTCCCCTTTAAGCAAAAGCGGCATCTCAAGGGCCATGGAAACATTCACGATACTGGCCAGTTCATCATCCAAAACATACTGGCTGGCGCCGGAAAATCGATTGTTTTGATGTTTTGTCATTTGTTAACCTTTTGTAAAAAGCCTGGCCCAGAGAACCAGGGTTTGGTTATCCCTCAAAAGGGATTCGCTGTGTTGCAAGTTCTTTATATTATTGAAGTTACGAATATCAAATCACAAACATCAGACAATTTCCAATGACCGAAATTCGAAAATGCAAACAATGACTCGTCCTGTAAGGTATAGGTCATTGAATATTGGAATTTGAGTTTTATTTGTAATTTGGTGCTTGGAATTTACAGTTTTAGACACAGATCCCCAAGCTAGAGCCATCGATCTCTGACTCCCGAAATGCGGGACAGGCATGACCCATCGGAACGAAACTTAAACTATGATATCGTCATTAGAGAATTTTTTCAAGCGTGTCGAATTAAGAAATACCCAAAAAATGAGAATAGGCATGTTTGGCCAGCCACTGAAGCGAATTTAAGAGGGATTTAGAATAGTGGCTGACCTGGAAATTGCAGGTGGAAAGGCAGTGCGGGCTGCAGTGCTGCTTTGTTTTCAAAAGTCTTTCCGGATCAAACTTGTGGCCGTCATAAATATTTCCCCAATCTTCATCCGCACCATACAGCTCAAAACACGGTGCAAAACTGCCATCCAAACGAATCACCATTGAGGACTCCCCGGCCAGGCAAGGCCAGGGGGGTAGCTTGTGACGAATGAACAATTTCATAGCTCCAAGATGCTCCGCTGAGTTCACCATAACATAACCTTCGAATTTTTTTTCAATCAGCCAATCAACAAGGTCGTCAACCGCCTGGAATTCTGCCTGTGTTATCCATGCGCCTTCATGTTGGTATTTGTAGTGGTCATATTCGATTTGTGGCGGCTCATTGATATGATAGTCCGTAGCAATACCATACGCGTGTGCGATTTCAGTGAGTGCTTTGACATCTTTCACATTATTTTTGGTGATATTGATGTTAAAGAAGGTGATGTATTTATATTTATTTTGCTGTTTCACCAGGTATTCGAGTTGAGGTTTTATACGATGGAAATATTTTGGTATCCCCGGATAGGCATCGATGGCATCCACCGCAAGATTAATGACAGATACACCGGCTTTGCCGATTTCATCGATAAACGCCTCGTCCATTAGGATGCCGTTGGTGGGAAGATACACAAAAAATCCTTTTTCAACGGCATAGCGGGTTAATTCTATGATAAAGTCTTTTCGTAGCAACGGCTCTCCGCCCATATAGGCCAAAACCCTGCAACCCACGGACCGCAACCATTTCACGGCATCTTCTGCCACGTTTATGGTCATACCCGTTATTTTTTTGTCTCTGATAAAACAATAGTGACAGTTGAGATTGCAGTTAAGATCTGTGTAAAGAAAAGAAAGGAGGGGTCTGAATTCGTTCGGATGGATGCGTGATTTCATATATTGAACAAACCAGCTCCGAGACGCCCTGGTAAAATTCGAAAGTTGATAACGCCTGTCATGGGTTTTTTTGTAATGATAATGTGTTGCAGGATTCCATTTTGCCCGGCCACTTAGAAATTGCGATGGTTTAAGTCTCGCCAACATAAGGAAACCCCCATTCCCCCAAGTATAATAAAGGTTCAAAAACAAACATGAATTCATTGTTTGTCTAAATAATATTACAACTTCATTAAAGCTTGTCCATAGGACAACACGCTTAATTTAATAGGAAAACCTCCCAACACATAGGATTTTATCCTGAAAAATCAAGCGATATATTCCGAAAATTTTCATTTGCTTCACAGATCTTTTAGGGTTTACCGGTATGACGTTTTGTATTTGCAAAACATGACATTTGTGGTATGAAATAAACATTTGGGATCAATGCCAAAAGCAAACAAACAAATTGTGTCAATGAAATCCCGGAACCCAACCCTTAAACCGGAAAGGAGGTACAAAGGATGAAATTATTCAAAGTAGGTGTAGCGATTGTATTGGCGCTCCTAATGGTAACAACCGGTATGGCCGTCGCCGGCACCCTTCAGGATGTCAAAACCAAGGGATTTGTTCAGGCTGGTGTAAACGGTGGCGTCTTTGGATTTAGCATGCCGGATAAAAAGGGCGTATGGAAAGGGCTTGATGTCGATACCGCCCGGGCCATTGCCGCTGCAGTGTTTGGAGATGCAAACAAGGTGAAATTTATTCCGCTGACCGCCGTCCAGCGCCTGCCCGCCCTTCAGTCCAAAGAAATTGATGTCCTTTGTCGAAATACCACCCAAACCTTGACCCGTGAGACCACGAACGGTCTTAATTTTACCCATGTCAACTATTATGACGGTCAGGGTTTTTTAGTCCCCAAAAAGCTGGGCATAAAGAGTGCAAAGGAACTGGGTGGCGCAACGGTATGTGTTCTGCCTGGAACCACCACCGAAATGAATGCCGCGGACTTTTTTCGAAAAAATGGGCTGAAATGGAAGCCCGTGGTCATCGAGCAGGTCGCCGAACTTTCCAAGGCATTTTTTGCCGGTCGCTGTGACGTTTATACCTCCGATGCATCTCAATTGGCGGCTCACCGTTCTGTAGCCCCCAATCCCAAGGACTACGTCCTGCTCCCTGAAATTATCTCCAAGGAACCTCTGGCTCCGGTGGTTCGTCATGGCGACGACCAGTGGTATGATATTGTCAACTGGACGGTTATGGCCCTGATACAGGCCGAAGAATTCGGAATTACATCGAAAAATGTTGATCAGATGATCAAAAGCAAAGACCCTCAGATCCAGCGCTTCTTGGGTACGACCCCGGGCATGGGCAAAGCTCTGGGACTGGATGAAAAGTGGGCATACAACATCATCAAACAGGTGGGGAATTACGGCGAAATCTTCGAACGCAATGTAGGTGTCAACACACCCCTGGCCCTTGAACGGGGCTTGAATGCGCTGTGGACCGACGGCGGCATCATGTACGCCGCTCCTGTAAGGTAATCGGTTATAAAAAGGTGCTCCACATCGTGGAGCACCTTTTTTCTTGCGTGAATGTCAATCCCTGTTTTCCCGCCGATAAGGCCGGTCCTCTCAATTGGAGTTTCAGATAAAAGTGAATCGTTTAAACGCTTATAGAAAAAATTGTGAAGAATACCGCACCTGAAAAAGTTCCATTCTGGCTCGACCCTAAAAAGAGAGCGATCTTTTTTCAGTTTATAACACTTTGTATGGTGGGGCTGTTGGGATATTATCTGGTTTCCAACACCCTTCATAACCTCGAAAGACAATCCATTGCCACAGGATTCGGTTTTATCCACAAAGAATCTTCCTTTGAAATCGGCGAATCTCTGATTGACTATTCCGCGGCCAGTTCATACGGCCGCGCCCTGATTGTCGGGGCTTTAAATACATTATACGTCTCTTTTATCGGCATTATTATTACCGTAATATTGGGTACATTTATCGGTGTGGCCCGGCTCTCCACCAATTGGCTGGTATCGAGACTGGCGGCCATCTATATTGAAGTGATGCAGAACATCCCGGTGCTGTTGCAACTGTTTTTCTGGTATGCCATTTTTTACGAAACCCTTCCATCCCCCAAACAGGCCCTCAACCCCATAACCGGCGTCTTTTTATGCAATCGCGGGGTTGCGTTTACCATCCCCAAGGCCCATCCCGCACATGCCTATATGGCCATCGCCTTTCTGGCCGGTTGTATCATCGTTTATCTGGTGCACCGGTGGGCAAAAAAACGTCAGGAGCGGACAGGACGACTTTTTCCGGTATTTCGGGTGTCCGTGGGGCTTTTGTTAGGACTGCCATTTTTAACCTGGTGGATGGCGGGCGCCCCCACCGAATTGAATATGCCGAAGCTTGTGGGTTTTAATTTTATCGGCGGTCTGACCATTTCTCCTGAATTCATTGCCCTCTTGCTGGGACTGGTGCTCTATACGGCCGCATTTGTCGCAGAAGCTGTAAGGGCAGGGATTCAGTCGGTCAGCAAAGGCCAGACAGAGGCTGCCATGTCGCTGGGCCTCAGGCCTCCCATGGTGCTCAACCTTGTGATTTTACCCCAGGCCTTACGGGTGATCATTCCGCCGCTCACCAGCCAGATGCTGAACCTGACCAAAAACAGCTCACTGGCCGTTGCCATTGGGTTTCCGGATTTTGTATCCGTGGCCAATACAACCATCAACCAGACCGGCCAGGCCGTTGAAGGGGTTGCGCTGATCATGCTGGTGTATCTCTTTTTCAGCCTGCTTACTTCGGCGTTTATGAACTGGTATAACAAAAAGACGGCTCTTGTAGAAAGATAATTAAATTCGTGGAAGATATCATCCAAAAAACACCCAAAGAGGAGATCAAGCCGCCGGTTGTCAGTGTGGGGGTTATCGGTTGGATAAAGGCCAATCTATTTAACGGCTGGTTCAATTCCGTTTTGACGGTGGTGACGCTTTTTTTTCTGTGGAAAACCGTTCCGCCTTTTTTTCGATGGGCCTTCATCGACAGCGTTTGGAACACCACGGGACAGGTGTGCCGCGATGCCGGAGGTGCCTGCTGGTCGATTATTTCATCGAATTTCCGGTTTATCCTGTTCGGTTTCTATCCTTACGATCTTCAGTGGCGCCCCCTTTTGGCCATGATCATTCTCTTTTTTCTGCTATTTCTCAGTCAGAACCGCAAATACTGGAAAAAGCCCCTGGCATACGCCTGGGTCTCAGGTCTTTTTATCATGGGCCTGCTTTTGAGAGGGGGCCTTTTGGGTCTTGACCCGGTGGAAAGCACCCAGTGGGGCGGTTTGCCGTTGACCCTGTTGCTGTCTGTTTTCGGACTCACGGCGGCATATCCACTTGGGGTTGTTTTGGCACTGGGTCGTCAGTCTAAAATGCGTGCCATAAAAACACTCTGCATTGTGTATATTGAATTGATCAGGGGCGTTCCCTTGATCAGCCTGCTCTTTATGTCGTCGATTATTTTCCCACTGCTTCTGCCTGAAGGGCTCACCATTAACAAGATTCTCCGGGCCCAAGCCGCCATCATTATGTTTACGGCCGCCTATATTGCAGAAGTGGTTCGGGGTGGGCTTCAGGGGATGCCCAGAGGGCAGTACGAGGCTGCCGAGTCTATTGGGCTGAATTATTACCAGACCATGCGACTGGTAATCCTCCCCCAGGCGTTGAAAATCGTCATTCCGCCCACGGTTAGTCAGCTTATCTCTGCCTTCAAAGATACATCCCTTGTGGTGATCATCGCCCTTTATGATTTACTCAAAACCACCCAGTCGGTCCTTTCCAACCCGGAGTGGATGGGATTTAGCAGAGAAGCCTATGTTTTTGTGGCCATTCTTTACTTTTTAGGTTGTTTTTCCATGTCGAATTACAGTAGAAAGTTGGAAAAAGAATTGTCGAGGGGAAATTAAACGTTGTTATGGATACAGAATCCTCAGTCACCACGGAACAAACGCTTTCTGACGAAGCCATCATAGAGATCGTCGATATGCACAAATGGTTCGGTGATTTCCATGTACTTCAGGGAATCAACCTCACCGTTCATAAACAGGAACGCATTGTCATTTGTGGCCCTTCAGGGTCCGGGAAATCGACACTCATCCGCTGCATCAACCGGCTGGAAGAACATCAACGGGGACGCATTGTGGTGGACGGCATCGAACTGACCAACAACATCAAAAATATCGAGAAAGTTCGTACGGAAGTCGGTATGGTGTTTCAGCATTTCAATCTCTTTCCCCACCTGAGCATCATCGAAAATCTGACGTTGGGTCCCATATGGGTGAGAAAAGTACCGAAGAAGGAAGCCGAAGAAACCGCCATGTATTATCTGGAGAAGGTGCATATTGCCGAACAGGCAAGAAAATATCCCGGGCAGCTGTCCGGCGGCCAGCAGCAGCGGGTCGCCATTGCCAGAAGTTTGTGCATGAACCCGAAAGTCATGCTTTTTGATGAGCCCACCTCCGCCCTTGATCCGGAAATGATCAAAGAGGTCTTGGATGTTATGATCGAGCTGGCCCGGGAAGGGATGACCATGATCGTGGTTTCTCATGAAATGGGATTTGCCAAGAGCGTGGCCCACCGGGTCCTTTTCATGGATTTCGGTCAAATTGTCGAGGGGAACACCCCGCATGAATTTTTCGAAAACCCCCAGCATGACCGGACCAAGCTGTTCCTGAGTCAAATTCTACATTAATATCGTTGTCCCGCCCCATATTGGCCGACCTATTATTTAAGATTATTTTTTCCAATGATATGAAGGGGTAATATCTTACCAGTGAAGGTGTGATGCGGCGCTCTTCGAACCACTTGAAGTGTATGCCCCTGGCGCCAACACTCCGCCATCATATCATATCCCCCTTTGTGGGCCCCCAGGCACCCTATAATGGTATCAACGACTTCTGCCGCATTCACTTGGCCGCCTCTTATTCTCTGTGCTGGTTCTTGAGCAATCCTTGGTCCTTCAAGTGGGGAAGGTATTGGATTAGGGGTTGGAGGTTCGTTTGGGGCTGACG
>JBFESJ010000024.1:0-23868 GCA_041548585.1 Desulfobacterales bacterium
GCGAGGTCACCCACCGCAGGGTTGGATACGTCGTGGCAGGTACCGCAGAATTCTCTATCCCGGTGGAACTTGGACTTCAGGAACTGGTGCTTGGCATTAGTAACAGCGTACGGTCCAAGCATGTCGCTCCCTCCCCACATAGAAGACATGCCGCTGCCGTAGTATCCATTGAAAGGGGGATTGGGATGCGTTACAAGATCAAAATCGTTGGCAATAAATGGGTCAAACTGCACACCGGCCCACTCAAAGTTAAAGGGATCGTCGGTCAAATTTTTAGGGTTGGTCATCTTGTGACAGAAATCGCACTCAACGCCATCACTGTCACCTGCGGCCAAGCCTGAACCGTCAGTCGGGGTAGAACGCCCCGCTAACCAGCCGGCGGTGCTGTGGCACCGAATACAGAGATCGCCGGCACCGTTGAAATCTTGCTCAGCCACGGCCATAGTTGCCCAAAATATGGGATCCCTGCCCGCATTGGCCATCATGCTGCCGCGCCAGTTGAACGCAGGTTCCACAGACGTGTTGTATCCGCCGTGACAATTGTCACACCGGTCGGGTCCGCTCAGGTTGCCGATCTCTTGGGGTTGCGTGCCGGGTTGCTGGATGACGGTGGGTACGGTCAAAGCGGCAAATGCAATGCCGACCGCAAACACCATGATTAAAAAAGTCGTTAAATATTTCGTCTTGTTCAATTTTGCACCTCCTTATCAATTAGTTATCAAAAAAAGCTTAATCAAATGCCTCTTCTTAACCCAATCATACGATTAGAATTTAAACCGATCTCTTTCGTCCCCATTGCTCATTCCTTGGCTTTTTATAGGAGGATTGATTGAGTTGTTGTTTTCATCATTCAAGCTATCGAATCATTAGAATTGCATACGACATCAGATCTTGATGGTTTATTTTTCTATCAGAGTTTTAATGGATGAATGATTTTGGAATAGTAGAAAAATCTAAAACGCAAAAAACATACCAATGAAACAATTTGCCGAACTAAAGAAAATAAACATATATAAACCAATATGTTGGATCGAAATAATGTTTGGCAACCAGTTATCTGATATGGCTAAGCCAGGTCAGATGGGGGGTGCAAAAATTGAACCTCTAATATAGTTTTAATTTATATATTCATTGTGTTATGCCCAAACTATGCAATTTTTGCCTATCACAAGTTGCACGGGGTAATACCAGAATGTTGTACAAATTAAAGGCGTTGATATGTTCAGAGCACAGGTTTTCCGCTCCACGGCATCGGCAGACAGGTATAGTTCGCTACCCAATATATGACAGGAACATCTGAAAATAAAACTGTAGTAGGTGGGTGATTAATTTACTCTTATATGACATGCAAAAATCGTGCAAAAACATTGAGTTATATATTGCACTATGCGTATGTGAAAGATATTAAACAGTTACACCAATTAAAGGAGAAAGGCAGCCACTATTAACCGCATAAACAATTATGTAATTGTGGCGTAAATTACATAAAAAACTATTACATTTTATACATAATATTATAAATCAATTCAAATGGTTGTGTGCTACATTGTGGTGTTTATGGGTGGGATGTTTTGATGAAAAGGAAGGTTGCGGCTGATTACATGTATCTTGCCAGTATGTGGAATATAAAATTGTCTATCAGATGTTGTGATATCTGTAAAGAATTTAGAATTGAAATTCTTTCGATATATCAATGTGCATAATTTTCCTTTTTTATCGCTCCATCATCAAAACTTTCTTTATAAATGCAATTTTAATTCCGGTGATATCTCCCCTGATTCAGCGGTCCTGAAACATTCCATGCAAAAATATCGATGCCCTTCCGGCAATGGATTACGTCTGCAGATCGTGCAAAATCCCACCAGTTGTTTACGGTTACGGTTATATTTCTGTCGGTAAAATCTTTTCACATTTACACCATCACGAATCCTATATAAAACAGTTAGTGGCATATCTTCCATGCGAGCAATTTTTTGAAAGGAAATGCCTTCGTTCATAAGACTCCTTATTTTTTTTATGTCCACGTCAATCCAACCATTCAGTTTTTTCATTTCAAACCCTCCATATCAGCCTCATTTAAACGGGGAGCCGTTGAAGCGATGTTCATTTCTTCACCTTCTTTTTAAATCTAATACAGTCTTATTTTTTCATGCAAAGACCGTGCAACAACAAGGGATTGAGACATAATATGAATTAAATTTATATAAATACAGACGGTTACATAATTTAAAGGATCTGTATGAGGATGCTGTTTCGTACCAAAGCATCTGAGATTATGAGGTAAATTACATAAATTATATTGAAAGTTTTACATAATACTAACCCCACGGGATAGGCGTTTCAGGCTTTTTGGACTAGTCCTAAAAATAAAAGGCCCCTGGCCTGCACAAAACCAGGGGCAGAGGAGGGCGGTTCAGTTGATGACAGGAACCGCTTGAAAATGGATTAGCCAAAGAAGATTTGGCTTCTATAATGATAATACCACAGAGTGATATGTCAATAGGGGATCTAATTCATTTTATTGGGGAAATTTCCCAAACATATAGTGAAAAATCCCACAGAATAGGCACACACGGCTAAAAAGGCATCCATGGAAACCTCTCAGTTGAAGGTTATTTTTTAGCCTTCTTTTCGTACTTTTTAAGGGCTTCGTTTAAAAGCCGTCTTATGGCCTCTGAACGTGTATTGATGCGGTTTTCAAAGCGGAAATCGTCTAAGCGTTCTAATAAGTCATTATCAGCAACAAATATTATTTTGGGCTTTTCAGTTGGCATGAAAGTTCATTAACAGAAAAATAGAAAAAATACAAAGAATATATTGACACCCCCTTTCATATGTAATAGGGTATAAACCATAATAAGGTATTAACCTTAAATCACGATAAAATGAAAACTCAATCAGCAAACAGAGCGCCCAAAGGTATCCGCAACGGTGACGTTGTGGGCGGTTTATCGTGAACCATGGCAAAACCTTCGGGCGTCTTTGTTTGAAGGGGGGGGCAACGTGAGCTTTATAACAGACATAAAATGGACGGGAGATCGAACATTTGAAGAAATCGTCATCTGGTTTTGTGACCCAATGAAAGAATTTCTTGAGATGCACGACGAACATTCCGAGGAAAACGACGTAAGGGCAACGTTTCTTTATTATGAAATGAAAAACAAGGTCGATGATCTGTCAAAGTTACTGTATCGGCTGATGCATGACTATCGAGAAAACCCCGAACCTGAGGAATTGACACTGATAGATGAGCCAAGGGAGAAACTCATAAACGAATATGCTGAGATTATGGGAGTGGATGAGAAATATCTTAGGAAAGAGGATTTTGAAAAGTACTCCATTGAACAGTTACGGCTGATGAAGGCTTTTTTCAAAGCCCTCCATAAGGGGAAATAGCCTTAAAAAGCATATCTCATCATTAACTGTAAGGCGATCTTTCAGGCATTATAATAAAGCGCAAGAAGGACAGCATAAATAATTGAAACGCCTAAAATCAAAAAATTTACTATCATGTCATTTTTCATATTAAAGATATCGGCAAAAATATCTAAAACTTTAAAACCACGGGATAGGCGCGTACGGCTGAAAAGGGCGTCCCTAGCCCCTGCCCGTGGATTAACTTCAGGGATATAAAGCGAAAGGGGGCTTTTATGGGAGTCAGGGTCAGACAAAAAGTAAAGGGCAAAGGTAACCCCTGGTGGGTGTTCGTGTCCCATAACGGACAACGCATGTCCCGAAGTGTTGGCACGAAAAAAGCTGCACTTTCAGCAGCAAAGGAAATCGAACAGCATTTAGGACTCGGCAAGTTTGGGATAGAAAAACCAAAGGCAAAACCCACCTTCGGAGAATACGCGCAAAAATGGCTTGATTTTGTGGCGTCCCAAACAAGGGGTAGTGAACCTGTTTATAAGAAATCCACACTTGAGGAACATAAGTGTATCTTAAGAGTTCATGCATTGCCAGCATTTGATGAGCATGAGATTCAATCTGTTTCCAAGGGGGATATTAGGGACTTTATGGTATCAAAGATTGGCAAGTTGTCCACAGGTCGGGTTATAACTATCAAAGGGGTTATGTCCAATATATTCAACCTTGCCATTGAGGATGAGGTTATTGACATAAATCCCACCATTGGGATTTCAAAGCGGTTGTTTTCAAAGAACGGAAAAAGAAAGACCATAGAAAAAACTGAGGTTTTCACTGAGGATGAAATTGACCTTTTCCTAAATACCTGTGAAAAGCACTTTCGAGAGTTCTACCCGTTTTTCATTACAGCAATCAGAACAGGTATGAGATTAGGGGAACTGCTTGCGCTTGAATGGGGTGACATTGATTTTAACTCGAAATATATTTGGATAGGGCGTTCATATCGAAGGGGCAGGATTACAAAGACAAAGACTAACCAAGCACGTCAGACCGATATGTCGGATCAACTTGTAATAGCCTTAAGGGATCATCTAAGGGTTTGCAAAGAAAATGCTCTAAAACAGGGCAGGGGTGAGGTTTCAGGGCTTGTGTTTAATTGGGATCAGGTGTATAAAGGAAAATTTATACGTAGGCAATATCGACGCATCTTAAAGAAAGCGGGGCTTCGATATGTCAAGTTTCATGGCCTGAGACATGCCTTTTGCGCTCATCTGCTTAGCAAGGGTATATCACCATATTATGTGAGCAAACAGGCAGGACACAGTTCCATAAACATAACCTGTGATATTTACGGTACTTGGATAAGGGGGGACGATAACAGGCACGTCAACGCCTTAGACTCACAGCACCAAAATGATCCCTATATGCACCCTGAGGGGATTCAAAATAAACAACTAACTGATATTGTGGGTAAAAGTATGGGTTAGTTGTCAATGATTGGCCTTGACACCCTCCGATGGTTTGCACATAATTAATGTCTTTAATATTAACAGGTATCGAAGATCACAGGATTTTATCTGCCGGATGCGTTACGAAAGAGCGATGCGTGTTGCGGTTCTTGATATCACTTGATTCAGCAAAACCGATAATTTACTGAAAAAACATGAAAAAAATATATGATAGGTCCTATTTTTTCGATCAGGGTCTTCATTTTGAATGCCAGCGTTGTGGGGCATGCTGTTCCGGAGATCCGGGGATCGTCTATGTTGATAGAAATGAAGTCACGCGTATCGCCGAATACCTTTCAGTCCGGGTTTCCCCTTTCGTTGACAAGCATCTCTATCCGTTAAGGGCAGGGTATGGTATTAAAGAACATTCAGACGGACGGTGTTTTTTTTATAATGGCGGGTGCACCATTTATCCCGTACGGCCCGATCAGTGTAAAACCTACCCTTTCTGGTTTGAAAATCTACGGTCTATCAAAAAATGGAAACGTGTGTCCAGAGAATGTCCGGGAATCGGCTGCGGCCCATTATATTCCAAAGAAAAGATTCTGAAAATTGTTCAGTCAACAATGGGTGCCGTGGTGAAAAGTTTTTTAACAACAACGAAGAATATCAGTTGAAGATAGTAAATAATACAGAGGTGATCAATGAGTGAGATTAAAAGCACCCTTGATCTGGTAATGGAAAAGACCCGGCACCTGACCCTGAGCCAAGAAGAAAAAGAGAAACAAAAGCGACTTGAAGTCAACAAAAGACTAAATGGCCTGATTCAAAAATGCCAGGACAGCCTGTTGAGAAAGGAGAACCTAAAAAAAGAGCTGAACAGCCTGAAGACGACATACGATTTGAATGTGGATGAGATGCTGGCAGATTTACTCTTGAATCGACTTGAGCCGGGCCGAAACAATACATTATTTCTCGAATTATTAAGTGAAATTTGTGGATTGAACGTAAAAGGACTTGAGGCGATATTTCAAAAATTTAGAGAAGCGGTTAAGTCCGGTACTGAAGAAAGGGTGGAACAAATTAAATCCGATCTGGCCAAAAAACGATTTATTTCAGGTTCTGCTGTTGTTCCGAACCTTGAGAGCGATAAAGAATGGCTGTCGATGCTTGTTGATATTAAGGGCAGGTTCGATCAGGTTCTCAATAAAGAAAAGATCGCCTTGACCCAAAAGGTGTCATCGGGTTGAGATGATTTGGGAAGCTGTCGATATCAGGATTCGTCAACGCGGATTCGTAACGGGACGAAAAAAGTATTTGACACCATGCAAATCGCATGGATATATTCAACAAATTATTTCGGAACGTTGAAAGGAGGACGTTGTAATGGTTCTTGATGAAATGGCATGCCCCATATCGAAAGGTGAAAGGATACTTGTCGCTCTTGATGGTTCAGAATTTACGGATGCGATTGTGGACCAGGCAATAAGCATGGGAAGGATATGCAATAGTACCATATTTGCCATTAATGTCATTGCGTTTTTTCCGGAGTCTTTGGCAATTGCACCTCAGTTGGAAGAAGAAGTGGCAAAAAAAACAAGGGAATTCCTTGAAGTCGTCAAGAAAAAAATAGAAAAAGAAAATTTGATATGTGAAACAATTGTTCGTTTAGATGCACAGCCCCATGGGCCCATTGTTGAAGAGGCAAAGAAAAAGAATGTTGATCTCATCATAATGGGAACACGCGGAGTGAGCGGACTTAAGCGGGTTTTTTTGGGCAGTGTGGCCCAGAAAGTTATTGGCTATGCACCATGTCCCGTGATGGTCGTCCCTGTTTAGAATTCGATCAAAACAAAACCCATTTAATCATAAATCAAAAGGAAGTCAGTTTAGGCCGGATAGATTAAGCGCGATACCGAAAAAGAAATAGCCTTCTCTTGCCCTGTAGCGGCAGGAAGGCTATTCGTATTTTTACGTCAAGAAATGACTTTTGGTTATTACTCTAAGTTCACACCCCCTTTTAAAAATGTCGCAATCAGACAACTCGGTTTTTAAACGTCTCAAACTCGTGCAAAAGTGAGCGTAAAGAAAGAACAGGGTCCAATAACTTTCAAAGAAATCCGACAACTTGTTTAATTCGCAATACATATGAAAAATGCCCTATGGCGCTGTTCTTTCTTAACGCTCACTAATACACTCAGACAGTGACCCGCTTAAAAACCGAATCATCTGATTGCTTGCTGTTCGCGTTAGTAATTAAGGGTTCGAAACTTGAGTATTCACTTGAAGCTGCCATGTTTCAAGTTAGATGTAACCCGACCATAATTGCTGCAAATGAGTGAAGTTTGTCTTGACATCCTCTGTTCCGATAATGATATCCCCATGACCCGGCAGCAACCATTCGATTTCAAATTCTTTGAGTTTTTTCAAGCTTTCTTTCAGCAGTGAACCGTTCCCTCCCGGCAGATCCGTACGTCCGATACCCCCTTTAAAAACGAGGTCACCCGTGAACAGCAATTTTAAGGCCGGCAAATAGAGTGATATCGATCCCGGTGAGTGTCCGGGCGTGTGAAGAACCTTAAGATCAACATTGTTAATGGAGATATCGCCTTCTTTAAGAAAAAAATCGGGTTCAAGAGAATTGGAATTGAACCCCATGGAATCACGGACATGTGGGGCCATGGTTTTCAAAAAATGCCATTCCTTATGGTGAAGCGTTTTCAGCACAGGCGTTTTCTTAAATCGTTGGACAGCTTCAATATGATCCGGATGGCCATGGGTGCATATGATCAATCCGATATCTTCAAGGGTAAGGTCCAATTTCATGAGCCCCTGCTGCACATGATCAAACAGTTGGCTGTGGCCGGGATCGATGAGAATACGGGTGGGCCCGTCAATTAAATAGGTGTTGCAGTTGTTGACGGACATTGATTTCCACATAAATCCATGTATGTTATTGGTAATCTGCATGGGTGACTCCCTTTTATCTGAATCTTGCACCGACAATCTTGCTAAATTCAGATTTTAAGTTCAAAATTCTTATCTTTACCATGTTGGTAAGATAAAATATTTTCAGGCAAATTTAGCATATGCGTTCCTTGAAATTCAAGGCAGCGGCCAATGTTATATGCTTCCGGAAGATCTTTTTTAACTTTTTTAAATATATCCTCCGGGCATGCAAACAAAAGCTCATAGTCTTCTCCTCCGGCAAGAATTATTTCCATGGGTTTCACGCGGTACTTTTCGCAGAATGAAACAAGCACCGGGTGAAATACATTTGACCTCACGTCGAGTTCTATGGAAATTCCTGATGCTTCTGCGATATGTTTTGCATCACCGGCAAGACCGTCACTGACATCAATAACACATGGCACCCGGTTTTCAGCCAGAATGCCGGCGGCGTCGAATCGGGCGCTTGGGAATTTAAATTTGGCAATCAATTCTTTAAATGTATTATCTTTTCGGACAAGTGAATCCAGGCCGGCACGGGCAAGACCCAGGGGACCCGTACAATAGAGACCGTATCCGGGACGTGCTGCTGAACGATTTGGAAAGATGTCGTCGCGTCCGAGGCCGACGGCAAAAAGATCCAAGGTCAGTTCAATCCCTGCGGAAATATTGCCGCCACCCAATGTGCAGTTGTATTTTGCGAGGGACTTTTTAACACCCGTATAAATTTCCTCGATAATTTGATCTGAGATATAATCCGGAAGTGTCAGGTTGATAAAAAGGCTTACAGGCGTCGCATAACAAGCCGCAAGATCGCTGAGTGTCACTTCGACGGCCTTACGGCCTACTTCTTGGGGTGTCTGCCAGTCGAGCCTGAAATGAACGCCGTCTTTTTGTGTATCTGTTGTGATGATAGGGTGGTTTATCGGCATCAGAAAACAGGCATCATCACCGGGGGGTACTTTAAGATATGGGTTTGGCGGCATATCTTTAATCAGTTTTTTGATCAGTGCGAACTCATCATTCCAGGGAGAAAGGATCGTCGAGGGGGGGGCGCATCCGCAGGCCGAGGATATCTGCAAGGCGTTTTGAAAAGGATCTTTCGCCCGGGTAATAACACTGATGACTGCGACGCCTGCAGCACCCTGCTTGAAACAGGATACAGCGGTGGTCTGGTCAATACCTCCGATGGCAACTACAGGAACCGGGGATGCCTTTGCAACGTCTTTTAAGCCCGAAAGACCAATGACTTTTTTTGCATCCGTTTTTGTGTGGGTTGGAAAAACAGGGCCTGTGCCGATGTAGTCACAGTTTGACAGATCCGTATTTTGAAGTTCATGCATATTGGATACGGACTTTCCGACAATGGACTGCGGTCCTAAAATACGTTTTGCCAGAGCCGGGTCTTCGTCTTCCTGACCCAGGTGAACCCCATCAGCCAAAACGGCCTTGGCAAGCAGGATGTTGTCATTGACGATAAATGGAATGGCGTTGCATTTACAGATGTTTCTTATGGCAGCAACGTCTTCGAAAAACCGCGAAGAAAAAAATTTGTTTCTGTATTGTACGATTGTTGCTCCGGCGCGAATGGCGTTTTGTACCTGCTGTATCGGAGAAAAGCCGGGAACATCGCTATCGGTAATAAAATAGAATCGCAGTGCTCTTTTTAATTGATTAATCAGCATCTATGTTATAGTCCACTATTTTAATTAAATATTATTAATAAATTATCATAAATCCATTGGCATGCAAGCCTTTTGCGTAAGCCCGTTAAATGTATTCTTGAGATAGCTTGTAATAAGATTATCACAAAACCACCGAAATACAAAGAGACGAAAAACAAGTTGGCGTGAAACTCTTCTTAACGCTTTGCTGTCCAAATCACTTTTCACTAAAGATGCCATACACATGGGAATAAATATCTGCCAGCGCAAACTGGATTGTTCAATTGACATTGATCTTGTTGCTGATCTTATCGCAAGAACGCAAAAAGAAAGCGGTGAAATACCTTGGTGTGATGGTGAAAAAACAGACCCATGGGACCATGTAGAGGCCGCAATGGGACTCAGTATTGGTGGATATTTCCAAGAGGCACGCCGGGCATACGAGTGGTTGACTCGAATGCAGCTTGATGATGGCAGCTGGTATGCCTCGTACTTCAATGGCATTCCCTTAGATAGGACAAGGGATACGAACCTGTCGTCCTACATTGCTGTCGGTGTTTTTCACCACTATCTTATCACCGGTGATTTAACGTTTGTTCAAAAGATGTGGCCGGCGATTAAATCGGCCATAAATTTTGCCCTGGACATGCAAGCGCCGGACGGTGAAATCTACTGGGCAATAAGCCCTGAAGGACGCGTTGATCCCACGGCACTTTTAACCGGTTCCAGCTCTGTCTATATGAGCATTAAATGTGCCCTGGCCATTGCAAAACTGCTCGGTGATACAATACCAGCATGGGAAACAGGACTGCTTAGGTTGAGGCATGCCATTAGCAACCTGCCGGATCGCTTTAACATGGCCAAATCCCGATATTCAATGGATTGGTTTTATCCCATCCTGTCAGGCACCGTCACGGGGCATAGGGCACAGCAGCGAATCGAAACGTTTTGGGATAAATTCGTCATCAAAAATCAGGGCGTTCGATGCGTATCAGACCGGCCCTGGGTGACTGTTGCAGAAACTTGCGAGCTTTCTCTGGCGCTATCTGCCATGGGGAATATGCGTCTTTCGGAAACAGTGTTTGGATGGATTCAGAACAGAACCAACCGAGACGGGTCATACTGGTGCGGGTTTACATGCCCGGACATGACCATTTGGCCCAAATATCAAAGCACATGGACCAATGCCGCAGTTCTGATTGCAGCGGATGCCATTTACAATCTCACGGCGGCATGTCAACTCTTTAACCACCGGTTTTGGAGCGATTAAATATTGAGCATGTGAAACGAGGATTTTTTCTCAATTGGGATTATTGAAATACGTTAGCTTTTTGAAAATATGACCCCTTCAGATAAATTAAATCCCTTTTCAGTTCTTCCTCTTAAACCTTTCTTAGAATCCGATCCGCTTTCGGCGTCAGGTATAAAAGAAGTCTGTTGTCCCTACTTAATTTTTGCTCGACAAACCCCTTAACCATCAGTGAGGACAGCGTTTCATTGACTTTTTCATTGACCAATTCAGGATCCTTTAGCAGATCCACAAGACTGGCATGCGCATATTTTTTATCGGCAATCGATTCCATTATCTTAAGTTCACTTGCTGACATTTCAATCCGATCCGGTCCGTCCCTTAAGGATTTCCGCTGATCCATTTTAAGATCATATCCTGTTTTAATCGGAATGATAATCGTATTTTCTTTTTTCTTTTTTTCTGTTTTGTGTGACTGTTTAATAAAGATAATCTCTTTGAACCGACATAAGACAAAGGCAAAAACAAGGCAGATACCGTTAAAAGCCAGAAGGTTAACCGGTTTTTTTTGTGCTGTAGCCAGCAGATTGCTTGAGATTATATTCAAAAAAAGCGGTACGATCAAAGACGCGGCAATTCCCAGTAAACAGTACCCAAGAACCCCTTCCCAGGCCGGAGATTTCTTATTTTCGCTTAAAAAGTAGTTTGTCAAACCCGCCAGTATTCCTGATATTACCATAACACCCAACACCAGGAACAAAAAGCTGCCCGAAAAAGATGTCAATTCCAGCGTCTCTTTTGCCATCTCATTGCCCATCTATATTCTCCAAACAAAAAAAATTAAGAGATTAAAAATCTACCCAAACTTCAAGAACCCCTTTTTGTGCCTCCGGATATTTGCGATTCAAGTTTATGATTTTGATATTTTTTTCTTTGAGATTCGTAAAAGATTTAATAAATCGGGATAAATGTTTTTTTAAGAGAAATGCACCTTCTTTATCTTGATCATAAAAGAAACGAATATCTTGATTCTGATAATTAACCCTTTGAATCCCAAGGACCTTGAACCCACTGTCTTCGAGGAAAACAGAAAATTTTTCAATTAACTTTTTATTTTTTATATCCGAATAATGGAGATATACCATGTACTTTCCATGTTGTATATTTTTTTGAGGTTCTTTTAATGGGGTCGGTTGTATGACAGAAGATGGGGGTGGCTTGTTGCCGGTCTGAGTTTTTTCATTTAAAGCATTCACTGCTATAGATAATTTCTTTACGTTTGAATTTATCTGTTGTAAATCAGATATTACGACTTCCGATCTTTTCAAAAGGGTTTCCGACGTTACAGAAATTTTGTCCGTTTTTTTCCAAACCAGGCTGATGATCAAAAGCGTGATGCTGACACCGATCAATAGCCCGACAAGTAACCACAGCCACGCGAATCGCTTTTTAAGTGATAGTGCAACCGATTTTGATAACGTGTTAACGAGCAGCTTAAGCTCATTGACGGAAATTTCAACATTTGAAGGGCCATTATCCATTTTGGTGTCCGCTTTTTTTAATATTTATCAAAAAGAGGTGAATATACTTAGGATCAAGATTTTCTACGGATACTTCTTTGTATTCGTCTTCAATTTCGTTGAAAAGATTTTCCAGGGATTGTCCCAGCTTCTGGGAAATCTCGTAATGTGTGAGCCCTGTCTTGTCAGACAACCAGTCTAAAAACGATTCTTTCATCGACAGACTCGTTTTGCGAGGTTGTTCTTTATCTGTCCAAAGGTCATCAAAAAAGCATCTAAACTCATCTATCGTTAGGGGTAGAAGTCTTTCTGACAGGCCTAAATAATGCCTGGCCCAGAGGGTTAGCATAAAATTTTTGTATGTCAGATAGCCATTTGCCACCGGATCGGGCTCAATTGAAATTAGAGAAAGTAGTTCATCAAAAGCAATAATTTCGTTGAGTACATTTTTAGTTTCTTTGATGTCTACCATGGAAATAAATTCTCTGTAAAGTTCACCTGTTTTATAGTTATCGTAAAACAACGGCTTTTTGATCAGAAGCCCTCCCAACACACCCACCCATTCTTCACCCCAGAAGCCCAGAAGCAATCCTTTACTTTGGAACCAGCTTTTTTTTAGCCATCGTTCCGCCTTCCATTTCAGATCTAGAGCAAGCCCGAATCCTACCCTGAAAATACTCAAAAGGGGATAGCTTTGTATCATCGCAGTCCAGCGATCGGTATCGTGTTCTCCGTTGGTCTCGGTTAGCTTCTCGAGCCCGATATTCAGATATCCACAAGCTTTTTTAACGATACGCTTGAGCTCGTTTCTTTCCCGGATTATTTTCTGATCCGCGGAAATAATCCGATTGCACAAGCCGGCAAATTCGGTCTGAATCTGATCTAAAACAGCAGCCGTTTTGATTCTTTTCAAAGCGATTGTAAAATAATTTTCTTCTTCCAGAATTCCCGTGTGATAGAGCGGAACAGGAATAAACAGTTTCCGGTCGGGGTCTTCAGTGGTAAATTTTTTATCTTGTCTTTTAAAATCAACAGATTTCATCGGCTGGTAAATTCCGATGGCCTCTTCATTTGGCAGGAATCCTTTTTCAGCCAGTCTTACATTTCGCAGCCGATAGGCTTCCTCTTCAGACTCAGCCGGTATAACGCCGGAACACGCCAGCAACACTTTTTGATATGTGATATGGTCATGGTCTGCGAGCGTTTTGAAAAATTTTGAAAGAAAAGCATCACGACGTTTTTTGATGGTCTCAAAGAATTCATTTTCGTCCGATTCAACAGCAATCGGTTCGTCGAGAAACTTTATATAGAACTTATCGTCAAAGGTAAAAAATGCGTCACCAAAGTCGGATGGATCCTGATCGGTTTCCCTGATCTTTACTTCGATATTTTTGAACAAATAAAACGCCAAAAATTTGGGTTTTTGATCCAGAGACCATTTTATGAAGCGATTCGGATCTACATTGAATAGGAGGTCAAGCCATCTTGTAACCGATTCGAGTATAATTCGATCTTTTTGCCACACTTCAAGATCAACGATATATTCCCACTGCTTGTCAGATGCCAGGTGTAAAAGTGGATGTGAGTCTTCAAGTCCGATGTTATGGATTAAAAAATAAAAATCTTCTTCTGAAAATGAATGGACAAGGGCGGTGGATTGCGCCGAGTTTAAAATGGAATTAAGTACCTTTTCAGGGGGCAGAGCAAGAATTTTTTTTCTTTCCCTGGCCAGATTTTCAATTCGAGCGATAATCTTTTTGTTTTCTTTATTTTTATTCATTGGCCATTTAGCCTCTAAACATCAGGTAATTCTGTCATTTCTTTCTGCTGACCCCAGGGCGCAAATTTTAAAATCAGCAGCAACCCGGGAGCGGCGATTAAGGTGCAGGCGATAAAGAAGGTTTCCCAGCCAAGATGTTTAACAAGAAATCCGGTCGGCGCCGATGCAATCACCCTCGGAACGCCCATGAGACTGCTGAGCAATGCATATTGAGTGGCGGTAAACCTTTTATTGGTGATGCTTGCCATAAATGCCACAAAAGCGGCGGTTCCCATTCCGCTGGTAAGATTTTCAAAGGCAATGACTGCCGATAGTGCAGGAAGACTGTTGCCAATTCGTGCCAGTAGGGCAAAACCTGCGGTGGAAATCGCCTGAAGAAAACCGAAAATCCAAAGACTTTGGATGATCTCAAGCCGAAGCATAATCACGCCACCGATCAAACTTCCGCCTACAGTTGCCCAGAATCCGAACAGTTTTACCACAGCACCGATTTGCGTTTTTGAGAAACCGATATCGAGATAAAACGGCATTGTCATGGCACTGGCCATCGTGTCACCGATCTTATAGAAAAGAATAAAACCCAGTATCCACAATGCGCCCCGCCGGCTGAAATATTCGATCAAAGGCTCAAAAACGGCTTCTTTTATGGTTTTCGGAGTTCTATCATGAATTTCGGGTTCCGGTGCCAAAAGTGTAGTTAGAACTCCCGGTAGCATACAGGCTGCCATCACCTGATAGACCAGGTAAAACGGCATGTGATCAGCCATGATCAGGCCGCCGCCGGAAGCCAGAAGCATTCCAACCCGATATCCATTCACATACAGTGAAGAACCCAGTCCCAGTTCTTCATCCGGAAGATCTTCTCTTCGATACGCATCAACAACAATATCTTGTGAAGCACTGAAGAAGGTTACCAGAAAAGCAATAAAGGCAACCATCCAGGGGTTTTTCCCCGGATCAGTAAATCCCAGGCCTGAAATTGAAAAAATCAAGGCCAATTGAGCGACAAGAAGCCATCCTCTTCTTCTGCCTAAAAATGGCAGTGTGAAACGGTCCAGAACAGGGGCCCAGAGAAACTTTAGTGCATACGGAAGGCCTACCAAAGCCATCATGCCGATAACGGTCAGATCCACCCCTTCTTCTTTCATCCAAGCCTGCAAAACGGTTATGGTCAGAAGAAGCGGCAGACCGCAGGAAAAACCCATTAAAAGGGCGACCAGCATGCGGCCGCTTATAATAACGTTGAGTATGGGTTTAATGATAAAATTCCTCAAGTTGAGACGGCGTTACAACCGGACCATATATTTTTTTCAATGCTAATAGACCATCCTTTTGTTCTCTCAGAATTTCGAACAGTTTTCCGGAAATACCGGGTTCTTTGCCATATGCTTCTATCTGCATGTCCATTCTGGCAACGATATTCTCAATATATAAAGAAAACTGATGGATATACAGTTCTTCGGTATAGTCTTTATCAATGATGAATTTAAACAGATCTTTAAGATCATCGAATTTTGGAAGATGACCTATGGGGGATTTAATTACATTTACTTCATCGTGAGCAAGTCTTTCCAGCCAGGCCAGCCAGACCTTGACATCCTTTTTTTCTCCTAAAAGTTTACTGGAAGTTCCACCTCTGGATTCATGCGTCAAAAAATAATTTAATCCAGCCATCACAGGCTTTTTGTCTTCTGCAATTTTATTGTTACCAAAAAATTTAAATTGAGCGTCCAAATAATCAGCCAGCGAGCCGGGAATGAAAGGGGCATTGGCCCAAGGTGCTCGCTTAACTCCGGTGGCGCCGACTTCGGTCGCTGTGGCTGCGGACACAATGGAGGCACCGATGACAACGCCGTGGTCCGAGTTTTTCGCAACCCAGACAGGAGGCATGGTATTACTGTCTCTGCCGCTGTAAGTAATCACTTTTGTTTCAACTCCGTTTGGATCTTCGGACATTTCCGAATAATTCGCCAGAGCGGATGAGGTTAATGTACATCTTGAATTGGGGTGTGATATGGGTATTTCTTTTCCATGTTCATCGGTCATCCCTTTTTCCCAGTATCCCTGAAAATTCCTCCCCTTAAGCGGTGGGTCTTCGCCGTTTCCCGTCCAGCGAGGAACATCATTTTCATCGATGAGGACATTGGACCATATGACTTCTGTTCCCGGCTCCCTGAGAAGTTTCATAAGATAAGGGTCACCTTCCCAGTTTACATCTTCGACAATACCGAAAATACCACATTCGGGGTTGATGGAACGGATACTCCCGTTTTCGTCGATCCACATCTGAGCAAGGTCGTCGCCTACGAAATGGTTGCCCGCCATGGCTGTTGTTGTTTTTCCACATCCGCTGGGTGCGGCGCCGGTGCACCAGGTGATACGTCCTCCGTTCCCTTCAATTCCGGTAATAAACATATGTTCCGATAGCTCATTGCCTCTATTTTCATATACGGCTTTATCAACGGAGAATCGATGATTTCCTTTTTTCAGCAGCAGCGTATTTCCTGCGTAAGTACAATTAAAGCTGTAAGTGGTTTGAAAACTTCGGTCCATAAATACCCGTGCATTGGGAAGATCTTCGGATCTATTTTGCCCTTCACTGTGGATGTTTGTGTAAAAATGACCCAGACGATCGACAGCTTTATCAAAATCAAAAAATGCATTTCTGTAAAGAATTTCAGCACTATGCGATACATATGCCGAACTTGTTAACTCAAGGGCCGGGTTTGATGCCGGTGAACCAATAGGGCCTCGCATATAGAGCCCAACAATCATGGTTTTCCCGTTCATTATGCCGGCCATCTTTTCTTGGATCTCTATGAGCGCTTCTGCCCGATCCATTCTGTTTGCGAGAGAGCTAATATCTTCTCCTTCATTGGCGATATAAAACGTTCGATCGATAATTCGGCCCTGTTCATCTTTAAGATCAAAATGGATGGTATGTCTGTCCATGGGGAGTTTGGCTTCTTCTCCATTTTTCAATGCCATTTCTCTGATATGCGCTTTGTCTGACTCAGATCCGGTATTGATAAAAACGTCATCAGGTTCACACATGGCGATTGCATTTGCAATTTTGATGATGACTTCCGCATGATTTATTTTTTGTAACCGCGTTAGATTGTTATCGTCTAATTTATCTTCAAAGAGTTTCATGGCGTTATCAAAAGTTGTGATGCCGCCAATTTCAGTTATAATATCTATGCCTTTCTTTTTTTGGAACATTCGGGTTCTCCTTCAAGCGAGTTAATGGTAATCGATTCAACAATGTATGTGTAATTCTATCTGAGTCAAAATAGTAAAGAAAAAATATAAACCCCTTACAATGAGATTTTTCGAACAGTTCAACCCGAACTCACTCGGGATAGTATGACCCTAATTGATCGTAAACAAAATGGGAAAATATTTTATGTGTTTGATTTATTATACATTTTAGTGAAGTCAGATGTGTTTTCATAAGGCTTCTATAAACGAGATATACATTTATTAAAAAAATCCCATTTTGTTTACCTTTCAGGAAAGCCGATGATACTCCATCTTCTTCGTTATCAAGGGCTTGCAGTAGACGACTACGGCTTCGCCCTTGATGCCTCGAATCTGGGGCATCCTCGACTTTCGCTCATTTAGGGTAGGAATCGATGATAATATCGTTTAAATTTCTTTTGGGTACATGGTGGACGCCTGCATTGTCGCGCCAATACCGGATATTGTTATCACCACCGACGGTTTCAATCACAAATTCTTCTTTGGGCTTTCCGATTGCGATGACAAGAAGTATTTTATACTGTATGTCAAGATTGAGTATGCTCCGAAGTTGCTGACGTTTCACGGACGCAATCATACAGCCGGCAAGTCCCTTTTCTGTTGCGCCCAGGAGAATACTCTGACTGGCAATACCACAGTCGTATCCAACAAAATCATTGGCCTTTTCGGTGTCAGAAAGAATAATAATATACGCCGAAGGCCTTTCTCCCTTCTGTGGACCATTCCAGCCCTTAAGGTATCCCGCCCAGCCCAGACATGGAAAAATATGAGAATTCATTTGGGAATCAGCGGAAAGGATGTATTTTAATGGTTGTAAATTAGCTGCCGAAGCCGACAGTCTTGCAAGATCTACCAAACCTTTTAGGATTTCCAGATCGACTTCGTGATCCTGATGAAATCTGCGACAACTTCTGTTTTTTCTGATCAAGTCTGCGATCATAAAATTTGACTCCAAATGTTTTACTCAATCTTATTTAAAAGTTAGCACGAAAACAGCAAATAATACATCATCATAAATGATATCATTTTTCTTAAACAGGCATATTTTGACGGATCCAGATCAAGACCTTGTCAAACTCCGATTTGAGTTCTGCGAGTGCTTTACCTCGGTGACTTATACGGTTCTTTTCTTCTCTGGTTATTTGTGCAAAGGTTTTATTATATGATGGATAAAAGAAAACCGGATCGTACCCGAATCCATTAGAACCCGCAGGTTCTCTGGCAATGAGGCCTTCGCAGCGGGCTTCATAAGTCAGGGCCGCGCCTGTTGGAACTGCGATGGAAATGACGCATTCAAAAGCTGCTTTGCGGTTTGATTTTCCCTTCATCTCGTCGAGCAACTTTAAATATCTTTGTTCATCCGTTGCATTTTCGCCGGCATAGCGAGCCGAATGGATTCCAGGACCACCGTCCAGGGCTTCCACCACCAGCCCGGAGTCATCAGCCAGTGCCGGTTGTCCGAGGATCCTGGATGCGAAACTTGCTTTTTTGTAAGCGTTTTCATCAAAGGTATCCCCATCCTCTTCCAATTCGGGAATTGGGCCAAAATCGTCCAGATTTTTAATATCAATGGGAAAGTCTTTTAAAAGATCCTTGATCTCTTGAGTTTTACCTTTATTTCGTGTTGCAATAACAAGAATCATCGGGTTTCTCATTTATCCCTCACATTCGTGTAAACCTAATTTGAAAAATTATTTTTTGAAAGATATGTGCCGTTCGGCAACCATAATACCAAAAAATTCTGACCCAACAGTGCTCAGCGCACCTATAAAACGACATTTATTATGAAATTGTTGCAAACAAAAGTTTAACAAATTTAATATTATAAATCATGGCCAGATATTTGTAAAGTTTTTTCAATTGCTTGTCGGCTTGCAGAAAATTCTTTACACAATCGACAGTGCTGGTATATTACTTTGTTCTTACATGCCAGATATATGAAAATGAGACCATATTTATTTTCACAAAATAAAATTATACTGTTAACCCATATTCAGGGGCCAAGGAAAAGACAATGCATAAACTGCTGACCAGACAGTCCGGCTTAAAAATGCTGCTTTTGGGAAATGAAGCTATTGCCCGTGGCGCCATTGAGGCCGGCGTCGCTGTTGCCACAACATATCCGGGTACACCGTCTTCAGAAATATCCTTAAACTTTTTCCAGATATCCCGTGAAAGTGATCTTTATTTTGAATACAGCACCAACGAGAAAGTGGCCCTGGAAGTGGCGGCCGCTGCTGCCAACTCAGGCGTTCGCAGCATGTGCGTGATGAAGCATGTTGGAATGAATGTTGCCGCAGATGCTCTCGTAACACTGGCGTATCTGGGAGTAAAAGGGGGGTTGGTAATTGTTACGGCAGATGATCCGTTTATGTTCTCGAGTCAGAATGAACAGGACAATCGATATTATGCCAAGCTTTCAGGCCTTCCCATGATTGAGCCCTCTTCAGCCCAGGAAGCAAAAGATATGACCGCCTATGCATTCGATCTTTCTGAAAAACTTCAGCAACCGGTTATCTTCAGAACCACGACGAGGATAAACCATTCCACTGAAATTGTGGTGTTGGGCGATATTCAATCACTCAGAATAAAAGGTGAATTTAATAAAGATCCGCTCAACTATGTGACCGTGCCTGCGGTTTCAAGAAATCTGCATGCCAAGCTGCTAGAAAAACTCGGCAAAGCAGAAAAAATTTCTGAAAGTTCAAAATACAATATGATCTACGGAGAAGGTGATCGGGGAATTATTTGCAATGGTGTGAGTTACAAATATGTCGCTGATGCTGTAAAGGATTTGGATATAGAGAAGAGTGTGAGAATATTACGTATCGGGTTTTCACACCCGATGCCACGGGTTCTGATCCAAGACGTTTTAAAAAAATGTGAAAAGGTGCTGGTCGTGGAAGAGGGCGAACCCTTTATGGAAGAGACGGTTAAGGCGTTTGCCCAGGAACAAGGTTTGACGCTTCCCATCAAGGGGAAGGACGGCTCTCTTTTTTCGCGCCTTTATGAATACAGTCCGGCACATGTCAGAAAATGTATCGCCGCATATTTTGATGTGAGTTACACGCCAGGTGCCGGGGTTGATCTTTCTGATATTCCCGAAATTCCACAAAGACCCCCCAGTTTGTGTGCAGGGTGTTCTCACAGGGCCACCTTCTATGCGGTTAATAAAGCGTCAGAAGGTATGGAAACGATTTGTCCCACGGATATCGGCTGCTATACCCTCGGATTTTTGCCACCGCTCTCCACAGGAGATTTTCTGATATGCATGGGATCTTCCGTCGGAACATCCTGCGGTTTTTCAAAAGTAACAGACAAAAAGGTCATCTCTTTTATCGGAGATTCCACTTTTTTTCATACCGGGATACCCGGTTTGATTAACGCTGTTTTTAACAATCATAATTTTACGCTGGTTATTCTTGACAATGGCATCACAGCCATGACCGGGCATCAGCCCCATCCAGGCGTTGATATGAAAGCGCTGAACTTTGAAGGATATGGCAAGGTATCCATCGAAGACATTGTGAAGGCTGTCGGCGTAAAACATGTTTCCATCATCAGGCCATATCGGGTTAAAAAGAGTATCGATACCGTAAAAGAGGCCCTGGCTTTTAAAGGGGTTTCGGTGATTATCTCCCGAGAACCTTGCACGTTGTTTACCAAAGCCATGAAGAAACCGCGTGGAAAATCATTTTTTGTCGGTGAAAAATGTAAAGGACACAGAGATTGCATTAACGACTTGGCCTGTCCCGCGTTTTTTATCAAGAAGAACAGGGTTAACATCGATCCGGTCCTGTGTTCCGGATGCTCGGTATGTGCCCAGATCTGCCCGGAACATGCGATATTACCTTTAAAAGATAAAGCCTGAATTTCTCATGAAGAATTTTAACTATATTATGGGATAAAATTCTTAATGAGAAATCCGGGCAAAGGGATAATGTGTTAAATTTATGTATAAAATGAGACTTCCCCACAAGGTTTTATAATGGATGCTAATAATATGAATACAACAAGACTCATCATCGTGGCTGTAGGGGGGCAGGGAAATCTTCTGGCTTCTAAAGTTATCGGAGAATCCGCACTTCTTGCGGGTGTTCCGGTTCGTATGAGCGAAATACACGGCATGGCCCAAAGGGGCGGTGTGGTTGAATCCAGCATTGTATTTGGGGATGCTATAAGCACCATCATCTCGGATGGTGAGGCCGATGTGCTGGTTGGATTTGAGCCTTCGGAAACGCTTCGGGCCCTGAACAAGTGCAATCCCGGCACCGTCGTCATTACCAATCTTGCGCCCCTTTCGCCGTTTACGGTTACAGTTGGAAGTGGAATTTATCCGGATCTGGATGTGCTTCAGTCTTTGATTCGATCCAAGACGGCGAAGCTGATTGCATTTAATGCTGAGTCCCTGGCTCGTGACGCCGGAAATATTCTGTCCGTTAATATGGTGCTTTTAGGCGCATTGATTCAAACCGGCAAGATCCCTTTGACCAAAGAAACCGTCAAAGAAGCCATCAAGACAAAAACAAAAAAAGCCTTTGTGGAATTGAACTTAAAGGCTTTCGAACTTGGTTTTTCTACGGCAAACTCGCTGGTGTAAAAAAATAATATTACTTAAGTTTTGCACCTTTTTATTCTCCACAAGCCTTACCTGGCGGCACGTGGATGGGTCTTATTCAAGCGAATTTCGATGAAGCTAAACCATATCGCCCTGCACGAATGATGACTTGAATGACCCTGGATATCCGTTTGAAGCCTATTTTTAAGAACAATCCACTCTCGGGCAGACGTGTGTTTTTTTTTGCCCAAAATTCCTGTAACTTTTTGCAAATTTTAGTAAAAATGCCTGGTTGACAATGTGCCGGTCATCTACTATATGAATTTGATCGCCGGCATCTGGATGAGAATTGCCGCTGCATTTCGACGGGTTTTTTAGATTGCGATTCAGCCGGATCCCGCACACGAAATAAAATTTTCACTTAATTCGCCTTCAAGAGCGAGTTCATATCAATCCGTTCGATTCAATTTTATTCGCCTTCAAAAGCGAGTTCTTATCGATAGTGATACTTGAAGGATTATCGAAATGGAAAAATTGAAGCTTGTAATTATTGAAGATGAGGATGCACACTTTCAGCTCATGAAACGGGCGATCATAAAGGCCTACCCGGACGCTTCGATCCATTATTTTCAAGAGGCAGCCGGTTGTCTCGAAAGGCTCGATGAGATTGATCCGGATCTTGTTATCGCCGATTACCTCCTGCCCGGCATGAATGGTATCGAATTTTTAAAATCTTTGAATCGAGAAAAAAGGGACATTCCGGTTATTATGATTACCGGGCAAGGAGATGAGAACCTGGCTATTCAGGCCATGAAATTGGGAGCATGGGATTATTTGGTAAAGTCTGGAGATTTCTTTACCCTGATTCCGAGCGTGATTGGCAAGGTGGTTCGCGAATGGAAACTCAAAGAGTCACTGCAAGGCTCACAGAGAAGATTCAGAGAGATTTTTTCACAATCCCCCATCGGTATTGCAGTTTACGATCAAAATGGCCTGTTGGTCGAGGCCAATAAATCTTGCATGGATATCTTTGGAGTATCCGACCCTGTACATATGAGAGGCCTCAAACTGATTGATGCGCCAAATGCGTCCCCTGGATTGAAGGCAAGACTCCTAAACGGAGAAACGGTGAGATACGAATCTCCCTTTGACTTTGATAAAGTCGATGAACTTGAATTGTTTGAAAGAGACAGATCAGGGATGGCCTATCTTGAAATCGTCATCACTCCGATGGAAGGCGGAACAGATCGTTGTGCAAGCGGTTATCTGGTTCAAATTCAAGATATCACTCGACGTAAGCTGGCGGAGGAAGAGAAAAAGGAACTTCAAGTCCAAAGGATGGAAAGCATTTTTACCCTGGCCGGGGGGATTGCACACGATTTCAACAACGCGTTGTCAGGCATTACCGGAAACATAGAACTTCTTAAGATGGACCTGCCCAACATGGCAAGTATAGACCGGTATGTCGAAGCCATGAACAACGCCGCCCAACGGATGGTCCACCTGACAAATCAGTTGTTGGCATATGCACGAGGGGGAAAGTACTGGCCGACAAATATATCTTTAAGTGAATTCGTGGAAGAGACGTTGCCCATGATTCAACACAAAATCGCTCCCGCTATCGGTGTTAAGACAAATCTTTCCAGCGATATTCTCAACGTAGAGGCGGACATGACCCAGATGCATATGGTGCTTTCGGCGGTATTGATAAATGCGGCAGAGGCTATAGAAGGCCAAGGTCAGATCATCATAAGGACCAGCAATAAAAAAATAGACGAGGGGATTGCGAAATACAATCCTGGTCTTAAGCCGGGACGCTACAGCTGCCTCACGGTTCAGGATAATGGAAAAGGGATGGACGCAGAGACAAAACGTAAGATATTTGAGCCCTTTTTCACCAGAAAATTTCAGGGTCGTGGGCTTGGCATGGCTGCCGTGTATGGCATTGTCAAGAACCATGGGGGCTGGATTTCGGTTGAATCCCAATTGGGCAAAGGGACCGTGGTCCGTATCTATTTGCCTGCCGTTAAGGACAAGCCAAAAGAAATGAAAAAGCCAAAAACCGAGCTTACC
>JBFESJ010000025.1:0-23675 GCA_041548585.1 Desulfobacterales bacterium
CCAAGGGTGGCCAAAGAATAGTAGCCATGGTTCAGTCCGGATAAAAGAAGGGTAACAACCATCGCTGCGACGGAACTCAGCAAGACGGTCAGGATTAGTGCCGGAAAAAAAGAAAGGCCCTTTGAGATCCCGATACCAAAACAGTATGCGCCTACTCCGAAAAAGGTGGCATGACCCAGGCTGATGAGTCCCAGAGACCGTCCTGGAATATCATAGGACACGGCCATGATTCCGTTGATGATCAGTGAAAAAACAAAAATGCCGACGTATTCTTCACTGAATACGGCCCCGGAAATCATCAAAGCGCTTAAGATAACAATTGAAAAAGATATCTGCCATCGCTTCATTGATGCCTCCCGCTTCTTTTGAGCACCAGGTAAGCGACCAACAGACCGTATACGATGGTATCCGTTGATGTATAGGTAAACAAAAACCCGGCAAACGACTCTATAAAACCCAACACCAAACCGGCGACGGCCGGTCCCCGGAGGTTTCCCATGCCTCCGGCCACCACGATGAAGAGCGCTTTAAGGGTCAGGTCGAGCCCTTCTCTAGGTCCCAGGGGGTACAGGGAGGAATAAAAAATGCCGGCCAGCCCGGCCAAAATCGTGGCCAGACCCAGGGCGCTCATGGAAGTGAAGCTTGGATCTATTCCGTAAAGAGACGCGGTCTCTTTATCCTGCGCCAGCGCCCGCATGGACCTACCTAAGTCGGTTTTTTTCAAAAAAAGGGTTGAAAATCCTATGGTTGCAGTGGCCATGATTAGTAAAACCGCTCTCAGGCCGGGAATTTTAAGATCCAAAAGGTTAAAGGTGGGAAACGAAATATACGTCGAGATGGGTTCCCAGCCTTGCCACCATACAAAAATGTCTTCCAGAATAAGCGCCACGCCCAGGCTTGCGATCAGAGATGCTACGACACCGGCGGACAGGGAAAGGTTGCGGAAAGGCGCTACGATGATCAGATGCAGAACGAATCCGAGAGCCAAAAAGATCGGCGCAGCCAGGACGCAAAAAGTCCATGGCGAGAACGGATACAGAGCCAGAGACTTTTTATAGAATATCGCCGCCAGTACCGCCAGACTTCCGTGGGCGAGGTTGAGAACCCCCATTATCCCAAATGCGAGTGAAAGTCCAACAGCCAGCAGTGCATACACGCCTCCTAAAAAAAGACCGCTGATAAGAACTTGAATCACCTTACGTCACTTTAAAATCAGATTGTCCGACCATGAAATTATTCTATTCTTTCAGAATTTGAAACGGAACGTTATTCTTAAAACTACCGTAGAGATCAAATTTGTAAAAAAATCGGGTTCTATTTCCCTGAGCTTGGATAACGGTGACGTGCGGTGGCGACATCAGGCGGCCAGACAATATTGTATTGTCCGCCAAAGATTTGCGACGGATAGGTGTTGATGGTGCCCACCCCGTTTTCGGCAAAGTTCACCACACCGCCGATGGTCATGACCCTGAGTCTTTTTAAGGTCGCCATCAGTTTTTCCCTATCAAGACTTCCGGCCCTTTCGATGGCCTGGGTTGCCACCTCAAATGCCATCATGTAAGCCGGCGCCCACGGGAAGTCATCAAGGCTGATCCCGGAAAGCTCCATGACCTCCGTGAAGCGTTCCGGATTTCCATAATCCATTCCCTGTGTCCAGTATGACTGCCCGATGACACCTTCTGCACCGGCACCCAGGCCCTTTTTAAAGACACCGCCGTGATGGATGACATGGAATTCTTTGGGACTCAGGCCCAGTTCTCTGGCCTGGCGCATAAACGCAATGGAAAACGGGACGTTGGCCGAAACAAAAACAATATCCGGTGATACATTCTGAATTTTTACAATGGCAGCGGTGAAATCATGGGTATTTGCCGGAAGTACTTTTAGGGCGATTTCTTTCAATCCCGAGGCTTCTGACAGCTTTTTGGCACCACGATATACACCTTGAGGGTGCAATGTATCTTCAACAACAAACGCAACAGTTTTGGCCCATCCTTCGGCTTTGATCATATCCCAGTACCGGTGCGTATATCTGGGCGCTGAATCGATAACGCAGACGATCCATTTGAAACCGCGGTTGTATACTTTGTGGGAATTGGCACAGATGGCAATAAATGGCACCTTATTCTCTTCCGCGGCCACGCTGGCTGCAAAGGTAACCGGACTGGAATAGGGACCGAGCAGGATATTCGCCTTGTCCACGGAAATCAATCTTTCGTAAAATTTTCGGGCCGTGGGACCGTCGCTCTTGTCATCATATACGATGAACTTGACCGGGAGTCTGGCATTTGCAGATTTTACGTATATGCCCCCCTGGCGGTTGATCGTCGTCGCATACGCTTTCATTAGCTTTTTAAAAGGACCCACTTCCGTAGAGAATTTACCGCTCATGGATACCGTTGCCCCGATTCTAATTTCTTTCGGCATTTCGGCATGTGCAACTTTTGGCAAAACGGGTGTAATGCAAAACGCTAAAATGGTGATGGACCATAGGAATAATACAGTGTTCTTAAATGTCTTCATTTTCCCTCCTCCAATAAAAAAAGGGCCGTCCCGAGTCGGGATGGCCCTCTGGCCTGAGCATAACTCGTCAATATTCATTCCAGTTTTTTACTGTTACTACATCATGGCATGTTTTTTGTCAAGGAATAAGGTACCGGCATGACCGCGCGCGTTTCCTTGAAAAATTGGAATGCCAGGAAATCTCGACCCTGTCGATCTGAATGCTTTGCCATTGGATGCTTGGAAAAGGACGTTTTTAGGAAATTATATCACACCGCGATAGTATGCAAATCGAGGGGCATAGGGCTCGAAGGCTTTCAGGAGCAGCGATTTTTCCGGGTTGGATAAAGGTTCCATATCTCGTCCTGAATCGGCAAGAGTCTTTACTTCTCCGGCGGTTGAGCAACCCACAATCGCCATCGAGATGTCATGGGAAAGGGCATAACGAATCAGCAGTTCCGGGGTTATGCCGTATTTCGTGTGAATATAGTGAGAAGCACCCAGCACCTTCATTCCGATAACTGAAATCCCCTTCGTTTTTGCTGTTGGTAATGTGGACGTCAAAAAACCACCCAAAATCTCTTCCACAGGGTTTACAGGCATCATGACAGAATCCACCGGCCAATTTTTTATGGCCATCGTCAAGATCTCGGGATCATGATGTCCGGTTACGCCAATGAAGCGTACCTTTTTTGATGATTTGGCATCTATAAATGCTTCCAGTGCGCCGCCTGGTGATGAAATCGAATCCAAATCTTCTTCTGTTCGAACATCATGAATCTGCCACAAATCCAGATAATCGGTCCCAAGACGTGAGAAAGACGCTTCAAGGTCTGACAGAGCTCCCTCTCTATCCCGACTGGCAGACTTACTCGTTTGAAAAATTCTGGCACGTGTTTCCGGAAATTCACGCCATAGTTCTCCGTAGTACACTTCACTGTCAGAATATACCCTGGCCGAATCAAAATAAGAGATTCCATTGTCAATGGCCGCCAGAATGACTTCACGGGCCTGGGCGTTTAGGGCATGGGTTCTAAGAATGCCCTCACCGCCAAGGCCGACCCTGCCGTATTTTTTAATTGTTTTTGCCAACACGGATGTTCCTCCATTTAACATCATTCAAGTTAAAGGATGTTTGAGCATACAAAAATTTCAGCCTCCAACAACGAACAGGATCGGAACAAAAGAAAAGTTAAGATGATATTTTTTCAACTTATATTTATTACTGAAACAAGTTGACAAGCAAGATAAATCTTTCGAAAATACAGGGGCACATGGAGAAGGGCATTCAATGATAGGTTTTCATTTTGAAAGAAATACTTCAGCCTAAGGAAGGTTTAATCCATGATCATTCAAAGTATGGCGGGACTTCTGATATTTTCTGGCGTTGCCTGGTTGATCAGCGAAAACCGTACAAAGGTTAAAATTAAGCTGATAATAGCAGGGATTGGAATCCAGTTGTTGATTGGATTCATTTTGTTAAAGCTGCCCGTTTTTAGAGGTTTTTTTATTTCGCTGAATCACCTGGTCCTGTCGCTTGAAGAATCGACCAAGGCCGGAACAACCATGGTATTCGGATATCTTGGCGGCGGAGACTTGCCGTTTGTTGAAAAATTTCCGGGTTCCAGTTTTATTTTAGCCTTCCAGGCCCTTCCCCTGATTCTCGTTATCAGTGCCCTTTCTTCACTCTTGTTTTACTGGAGAATCCTTCCCCTGGCGGTAAGGGCATTTTCATATGCGCTGCAAAAAACCTTAAGGCTGGGGGGTGCAGAAGGGCTTGGTGTTTCTGCAAACATATTTGTGGGTATGGTGGAAGCCCCGCTATTTGTTCGGCCTTATTTGAAGCAAATGACCCGGAGCGAAATATTTACGCTGATGACTTCGGGTATGGCCACAATCGCCGGTACTGTAATGGTATTGTATGCCAGTATTTTGAGCAAAACCATACCTGATATTATGGGCCATATACTGACAGCTTCCATTATCAGTATCCCTGCCGCAGTCACGATTTCAAAAATCATGATACCCGAGACTGGTGAACGCACTTCAGGAGAATTGACATCTCCTGAACCAGCTTTAAGCGCAATGGACGCAATCACCAAAGGAACCATTCAAGGGGTTCGGCTTTTAATCAATATTATTGCAATGCTCATCGTCCTTGTGGCCCTGGTCCACCTTTTGAATTTAATGCTCGGTCTTCTTCCTGACATCGGGGGTCGTCCCGTGAGCCTCCAACGGCTTTTGGGGTTGATCATGGCCCCGGTTGTCTGGCTCATGGGTATTCCCTGGAAAGAGGCCCCCACTGCCGGTGCACTTATGGGGACCAAGACGGTTCTAAACGAATTTCTGGCTTATCTGGACATGAGCCGTCTGCCGCAGGGAGCGTTGAATCCCAAAAGCATATTAATTATGACATATGCCATGTGCGGATTCGCCAACCCCGGCAGTCTGGGGATTATGATCGGAGGTATGGGTACAATGGCTCCGGAAAAACGAGATGAAATCGTTTCTTTAGGGCTCCGCTCCATCATTGCCGGGACACTGGCCACCTGTATGACCGGTGCAGTGGTGGGCATTATTGGCTGAATTTCGATTGTTAGAAAATACGAGTGGGCTCAAAGTCTACTTTACACTTTTTTCAGGGGAAGGGGTCTTTTTTTATTCTTTATTCATTTTTAATTCCTCATTCTCTTGCAGCATGGCGCCTCATTTGTTATTTACGATAGAGTGATGTGGCAAGCTTTTCCCTTTAAGCTGTTTCAAAACCTTCGTTCGTTTAAAGGGTAAAATCAGGAGAACACGAAATGCTCGATATCGTAAAGCGTTTTTTCAATAAAGTAAAAGAGGGCGGTCCCAATAACGCCGGCCAGGAATCGAGTCACGACATAAGCGTGGCGACCTGCGCTCTGTTTGTGGAGATCGCGCGCATTGATGGAAAATTCACCCAAGAGGAGACGGAAAGCGTTCTTTCGATTCTAAAAGAAAAGTACGGTTTATCCCAGCAACACGCCGACATCTTAATTGCAGAGGCAGAAAAGCAACTGGAAGAGAGTGTCGACTTGTGGCAATTTGCCAGACTGATCAATGAAAATTACTCAAACGAGGAAAAAATTGAGATCATAGAAACCCTGTGGCGGATCGTCTACGTTGATGGGAAAATGGACCAGTATGAACACTACCTGATGAACAAACTTAAGAACTTATTGCGTATTTCCCATGGCCAACTCATCGATGCGAAATTAAAAATGAAACATTCGAGTAAAAAAATATGAGTGAAGTTGGCGTCAGCACTGGTTCGTAAATTGACATGTTGTTGCACAAACGAAGATCTCCTTGAGTTCGCATTGAAACGTATATTGATAAAACTAAGGCTTCCTCCAGGCGAGTTTTGGAATTCAATGCGGCAACAGCAAAAACGAGAAAACAGCCATGGCTCCTGATAAGCTTCGGGTCAATATCTTCGATATGGTGAATTCCATAGCCAGGGTCATCGATATGATGAGTCCGGCCGTTGGAAACCACCATATGCAGGTTTCCTATTTGGCCTATCGATTGAGTGAAGAACTCAATCTCTCTGATGAGAAAAAATTTGAAGTTTTTATCGCCGGGGCATTGCATGATGTCGGCGCCTTTTCCTTGGAGGATCGACTGGACCTGCTTGAATTTGAGGATACAAAACCCGGGGAGCATTCCATAGCCGGCAGTCTCATCCTTGAAACATTTACACCGTTTTCGGCCATTGCCAGACTGATAAAGTTTCATCATGTACCCTGGAAAAATGGAAAAGGTGCCTTTCAAAATGGAGAATCCGTCCCCATAAGAAGCCATATAATCCACCTTGCGGATCGGGTGGCGGTTAAAATATCCAGAGCGGCGCCGGTTCTGGGTCAGGTTCACGATATTTGTAACACAATTTCAAAATTTAAGGGCGAGGTGTTCGTTCCTGAACATGTTGATGCCCTATTAAATATGGCGAAAAGAGAGTACATTTGGTTAGATGTAATTTCAGATTCCATCGAAGCAGTTTTAAAAAGAACGGTCTTATATCGCACAAATGAACTCACGATTGAAGAAATGGTTGATTTTTCACGATTAATATGCCGGCTGATCGATTTCAAAAGTAAATTTACGGCTGCACATTCCAGCGGGGTAGCCGCCGTGGCCATTGAACTGTCGAGATTAGCGGGTTTTTCAAGGAACGAACGGAGGCTAATCGAAATTGCCGCTTATTTACATGACCTGGGCAAACTTGCCATTCCCTCTGAAATTCTTGAGAAACAGGATAAACTTACCGATAATGAACGGTTCATCATGCGTTCCCATGTTTATCATACATATCAGGTTCTCGAGCCTTTTGAAATGCTCAGAGTCGCAGGTTATTGGGGAGCATTACATCAAGAGCGGCTCAATGGTACGGGCTATCCTTTTGGATTGAAGTCGGATGAATTGCCACTTGGCTCAAGAATTATGGCGGTAGCCGATGTTTTTACGGCTTTGACGGAAGATCGACCTTACCGGAAAGGGATGGATCCCAAAAATACCATAGCAGTTTTACAATCGATGGTGGCTGACGGAGAATTGGATGAACCCCTGATTGATATGGTTTTTAAGAATTATGATGAGATAAATGGCGTTCGCGATTCTGCCCAAAAAGAAGCAATCCAAGGCTATAATGCATTCCGGAAAGTTCTAAATCGCGATGTAAAATAACATTTGGGAAATAGGGAACATCCGATTTTAAAAACACATGGCGACGATCTTCCACTGCTAAAATCGGATAAAAAGATCACCATATGAAGCGTTTATGCAAAAGTTTGGGTGCGAAACTTGAGTTATTAATAAAACCATAGACATCTGTTTACAGCTGAAATATATTAGAAATTATGAACTTGATATCCGGCGTCGCATATAATTACAGAGGATTGAAGCTGGGGCTGAAAACACCGGCACTCCTGTTTTTGGGACTTGTCCGATTTGTCGTAATTGTGGCGATCACCATTGTATCGGCAAGTCTTATCCTTTCGTATCACAATGAAATTTTGAGTCTGATATGGGCAAAGCCTGAGAGCAGCTGGATCGTCTGGTTGTGGCATGTTGTTTCCTGGCTCTTAACTTTGCTGCTCATGGGCGTTTCCGCGGTGGTTTCCTTTCTCATTTCCCAGATTTTATTCAGTGTGATTATTATGGATGCCATGTCAAAGATCACTGAACAGAGGTTCGCCGAAAGAAAAAAAGAGTCCGAACGCATATCTTGGCTGAAGTATTTTTTCTACCTGCTCAGACAGGAAATTCCCAGAGCTGTTATTCCGGTAATGATTGCCTTGATACTTATGATTCTGGGGTGGCTCACGCCATTTTCCCCTGTGACGACGATCATTTCAGCCCTCGCGGCCGGGGTTTTTCTGGCCTGGGACAATACGGACCTTATTCCGGCAAGAAGGTACGAGCCATTTGGTAGCCGGTTTAAATTTCTGTTCAAGAATTTTAGCTTTCATCTGGGTTTTGGGCTGTGGTTTTTGATTCCGGTTCTGAATATCGTCTTTTTATCCTTTGCGCCGGTTGGGGCTGCGCTTTTTTATATCGAACGGATAGATGCCCAAACACCTCAAAAATAGAATCCCAATTGATCGTAAACAAAATGGGAAAAATAGTTTATGTGTTTGATTTATTATGTAATTTAATAGAATCAGATGCTTTTTCATGACGCCTCTATTCAGCGAGCACATTCCTTTAAGTTCGCGGAGTAATGCGTATATCCCGCTCATTCAGAGCCGAAGGTGCGCTTCAATAATCGTTTAAGGATAAATGTGATAAAAAAACAAACATCTTTGAGTTTAAAGGGAGAACGATGAACGTCAGAGAAATCATGACCACAGAAGTCGTTGCGCTGAAGGTGGGTGAAGAATTGTCCCTGGCAAGTGATATCATGACCCTGGCTAGAATCAGACATTTGCCGGTTGTAGAAGGTGACCATCTGGTGGGAATTGTCAGTCAGCGCGACCTGTTCAAAGCCTCTTTAGCCTCGGTAATGGGTCATGACTACAAAGAAACCCGGGATCATCTCAAGAAAATCACCATAAAAGAAGTCATGGTAAAGGATGTTGCCACCATAGGACCGAATGCCAAAATCCATGAGGCCGGCCGCATCATGCTTGAGAAAAAAATCGGCTGCCTTCCGGTTGTTCAGAACGGTAATCTTGTCGGAATGGTAACCGAAACCGATATTCTTCGGTTTTATGTTTTACGCCATCAAAATGAAATGGCGGGTGATTCGAACTCAGCCACCGATGATAAACCGTGAAGGATGAAGAAATATTTCGATCCTCAATGCGTGGAAAAGATCCGGACCGATACGCTTAAAAAGTGAAGAAACCGAGATTAAAGGGGGCCGGGTTGATAAACCTTGATGATTGAAACATACCCTGCAGCTCCGTTGAAGCAGGACCTTGAGCTTTACTTCGCCAAAGCCACAGGGAATGCGCACGTAAATTCTCGTTCAAGACCCCATTGATGATCTGACCGATCAAACCATTTTCCCCAAAACATTCTTCGAAAAGCAGCAAATCATTTACAATTGACCGGATCAAAATACCAATCCTAAATTGTACGTTTCGTATTCGGCGGGAGCGTCAAGTAACGCTTCAAACGCTGTCTCATTTTTGGCTCTCAAATCGCTATTTCTCCATTGATTCCAATTTTCGATTTTCTGCCACATGGATATAACCGCCACATTATTTGGCTTGTTGCAGTCTGTCAAAGTCTCCGATGAAATATAACCCGGCTGGGTCATGGCAGCGTAACGGGCTTTGATCAAAAGCTTAGAAGCTTCATTCAATTTACCGTCTTTTACTTTTCTCTTGATTAAAACTTTGACTGCCATAATGCCTCCCTTTGGTTGCATTGTTAAATAATTGGAGTTTGGTAATGATGATGCTCCGTTAAAAACAATTAAGCAGCGGCTTCAGAATGCTCAATTTGCTCGGAGCCTAAGGTTTGAGACATACTGGCTTGGGATGTGGCTGTGATCATCTTGTAACTGCAGAGCAAACGATTGCCGATGGTTCCCGCCAGACGTTTGAAAAATATGAGGCCATTGGATAGATCTTCTTCCAGGATCTTTTGTAAGATTCTCCTGTCAAATTTTTGCAGTATCGTATCTTGTGTACATTCAGCCGATGCAGAATAAACATCCCGGTCGATTAGACTCGACCATCCAAAGGCCTCTCCGGCATGATCGACGGTGTGAACCATCTGGCCGACTTCACCGATGCTCAGTTTAACGCGCCCTTTTATTAAGATATAAAAATAATCGGCGGGATCTCCCTCGTTAAAAATAAAATGTCCTTTCGGATGAGATACCTTTGCCGAGTTATTCATAATTTTTTTCACAAAATTCCTGCTCATACCCCAAAAAAGATCTGCTTGTGGGAAATACATGGCGCCTCCTTTCTCTCCGGGTTACCACGGCCTGTTAAGAAAAGGGGTTAATGATACCGTGGTCAACATAATGGAGTCGAAAAACAATAAAAATTTAGAATCGAAATAGATCGACTGCCAAGAATAACAGATGCCCCCAAAGAGTTGAAATAACGCTCTTTGGGGCAGGATATGGGAATTTTTAGAAAACCTATTTTCATATTGTTCCTTTTTTTGTTAGATGGTTGGAAAATAAGACATGAGTGTCAAAAGCCAAAGCTGATCTATTCTTGACAGATGGAAAACAGGGGAATGGGTTGTCAGTTTCTCATCGATAATTAGCAGTGCTCATCCTGTGCGAACATGATTACCATGGAAAAATATCGAACAGGAATATCAAAGCAGGATAATATTCGTGGAGTTCAAAACGTATTGGGATAGAGAACAATATGCATCGCTGATGGTCTAATTAATTTTATACCATAGAAAATTTGAGTGTGTCAAATTTTTAATAAAACCATATTTTATGAACAGGCTGTCTAAACCTTACTCCCATCTTGCAGGATGTAATGCGTTATGGTAATTATAGATGATATCATGGCTCGTGTTAAAAGAAATATTGCTTTCCCTTAAAGCATTATTTGTCAAGGAGCATATGATGAGCGAATCCGCGAAAGAAGTTCTTGTTTTCAGTAAACAATTTGGGAGTCATAGTTATGGGGCCAATCATCCCCTGAAAGTGGAACGGCTCCAGCTGACGATGGATTTGATCGGAGCATATGGGTTATGGAACACGACCGATAACCCCTGGATTGAAGCCCAAAAGGCCGATGAACAAGACCTGCGCCGCATTCATTCTGATGAATATTTAGGGGTACTCAAGGCGGCCAATACGGGTCAGGTGCCTTCGCAAGCCCGGAAATACGGTCTGGGCGGCGGTGACAACCCCGTATTTCCCGGTTTATATGACTGGTCATTAATGGTTACCGGAGCAACCTTAGAATGCATTCGTCAGATAAGAGAAAATGGCCGACAGATCGCCTTTAATATTGCAGGTGGTTTGCACCATGCAATGCGCGGCAGGGCTGCCGGATTCTGCTATCTGAATGATCCGGCCATCGGGATCGCCCAGATGGTTCAGGATGGTTTGCGTGTGGTCTACCTGGACATTGACGTACACCACGGGGATGGTGTCGAAGCAGCCTTTTATAACACGGATCAAGTTCTCACCATCTCTCTTCATCAGCACGGCCAAACCCTTTTTCCCGGCACCGGATTTACGGACGAAATAGGGGAAGGACCGGGGTATGGCTATACGGTCAATGTACCCCTTGCGCCCGGAACCGGCGATGATTTATATTTATGGGTTTTTATGGAAGTGGTGCCGCCACTTGTCCACGCTTTTGATCCCGATATGCTGGTGACTCAACTCGGGGTGGATACTCTGGTAACGGATCCACTTGCAGGCCTGAACCTGACCACCAACGGATTTTTTAAACTGATTCAGCAAATAAAGTCCTGGGGGGTTAAATGGGTGGCATTGGGTGGCGGTGGATACAATGTTATGAATGTCGCTCGTGCCTGGACCCGGGCCTGGGCCATCATGAAAGGGATAGACATCTCCGATGTTTTGCCTGAAAAATTTATCAAGGAACACCAAACCGAGCTGAGGCATATCCTCACGCTTTCAGATCCAGATCAAAAAATTGATGGCCCTGTCGCTGACCGTGCACAGCAACTGGCGACAGCGGTGGTTGCCAGGGTCAAGGAGACTATTTTTCCGTTGGTTGGCGTTTAAAAAAACACCTGATGTTGCATAAACAGCAGGTCAGACATTTAAAAAACATAAAAACATCGTCTCGCCATAAAAACAATGGTTTATTCTTAAACTATCGATCTTTTTCCAAAAAGAATGTTTCTGAATCAATAATTTTCATTTGTATTTCACTTTAGTCTAAGAAATAAAGACAAAAAGAAACCCGTCATGATCAACAGCCCGGAGAGACTGATGCCCAAGGAAAAGTAACCCAAATCCGCCATAATCCCTATCAAAGCAGGAACAGCACCACCCCCAAGAACAAAAGCGATAGGTATGGTTAAAGAAATGGCCAAATTTATACTTTCCGGTGTACTTATTGATGATAATGCCGAAAAACCGGCGGGATAGAAGCATACGGCCAAAATCGGTTGAAGAAATACGACAATGACGACCCAGTATGTCGAAACAATACCCAACAGCAGTGTAAGAATCCCGGTAACAAAAAATACGCTCACCATAATTGTCTTCGGACCAAAGCGATCTGTTGCCAATCCCGCTAAAAACGCCATCCCCAAGGTCGAAATACGTGAAATGCCGACCAGACTGTTTGCCCACTCATGACTTACACCGTGTTCAGTGATCAGGTATAAAGGAAGCATATTGTAAATTCCAAGTGTACTCGTAATGGCCAAACTGAATAGAAAAATCAAGATCCAGAAAGCGGGAGTATTAAGAATTGTTTTAATCGAGGAAAAATTCGGCGTTTTTCCCAAGAAATTTCCACCCTTGGCAAAGCGAGCAAATACAATTCCCATAATAACCGAACCTATTCCAACAAAAGATAAGATATATCGCCAGAAAAACCAGTGAAGCAGGATCTCGGCCAATAATGGTGCCAGTATAAAGCTCAAATTCGGGGCAAGTTCGTGAATAGCCACTGCTTTTCCCCAGTGTCTGGGTTTAACCAGAGATGTCACTGTTGTAATACCAGACGGAAGATAAATGCCAGCTGAAATCCCCAGCATAAATACACAGAGCCGCATTGCAAAAAGACTTTTGCAAAAAGAAATTGCTGAAAGGGCGGTACCCACGGCAATGGCCGAAACAGCGATTGTTTTTTTGTGGTTAATACGAGAAGATATGTGTCCGGATCCCAAGAGTGATATAAAGTATCCCATGGAAAGATACAGAAACAGTGAACCGGCATCACCGTGACTCAATCCCAAGTCTTTTTCAATTGTAGGCAGTAATGGCGCCAATATGATACGGGAAGTAAAGTTTAATAAAAAAATGGACGCTATAAGAAAAAGTGGCGTCAGTTGAGACCGGAACGACGCATCACCAATTGTGTTATTTTTGTTCGTCGCACTGTTTTCAACGTCGTTCAAGATTTAAATTCCTTTTCCGGATTTTCTACACAGGCGTAAGTGTCGTTTGTTGACAACGATCAACTTGAGACCGAAAAAATACCAACAGTTAAGGTGGGAGTTATCTCATACGGTTAAGGCGTAAAACACGCAATTACATGATTCTGTTTTTTTAGCGGGTTACTGTCTGGATGTATTCGGTCTATTCTCCCAGAAGTGTTTTAACCGAAATCAGATTGTCGGCGTTATCTGCAGTGGGCAACACGTCAAAGATGGATCGAAAGCACTCACGGATGATGGCTGTTTTGGGATTTGGTGAAGACAACTGCGCATCAATGGACTTTAAGTCGGCCATAAGCTCTGCCAACGAATCAAAATCCAGGGAAAGCCGACCCATCTGGCTCTTCAGGTCAGTGGCAACCCGCTCCACAGCCTGGCGGATGGATTCGTCCAAAACAGGAGCGTCCTGGAGAGAGACATCCGATCCCGCATTATCTTCGAGTGAAGCTCCCAATTGCTGAGCTTCGGTCACTCCATCAGTCGTGATCCCTATGCCACCACTGAGAGTCTTGATTTCAGCCAAGCCGGTTCCGATGAGTTCTTCAGCAGTTCTCAGAGAAAGTTTTCGATCAAGGCCCAGGGATTCACCGATATCATACATGGATACTTTTATAGAATAATCACCTTTTGTTCGGTGATACAGTTCGACAAGAAACGGGGGTAAACTTTCCTTGACGTCATCTTGAATAAACATGGGTTTTCTACCTTTCTTTGGTTCATTGATAAACTTCTCGATTTGATTGGGCACAGGTAAATCATGGGGGGAAACTATGGACGCATTCTGACATTGTCAAGCGAAATCTCCAGAAAATGGGCAAACATTATAAGAGAACGTCCGAAAGAATATGGGGCGGAAGGGTGTAAGATGTCTCGATCATGCCCTTAAGAAAATTTTGAAAGTTTCGCGCAAAAAATTCACCGTTGAATGGTGTCATTTTTTGTTTCACATTTTTTAACGCTCATGTAATATAAAAAACAGTGGATCAAAGTGAACCAATCCACTTGCGTCAGATACGTCCTCCAAGGACCGCCGTAGGATGAATGTGAAATAAAATGTTTCAGGTTATGGTCATAAATGGCAGGATCTTAAACTCGGGACAAGACCATGAGAATTCTTTTGATAAATGCCAATACCGAAACCATTAACATGCCGGTTTTACCCTTGGGCTTGGGATGTGTGGCAGCGACGATACAGCGTGCCGGATACGATGTTCGGCTGTTAAATTTACAGGATCATACAGATGCGTCATTGGCCGTCCAAAAAACGGTGGAAGAATTTCCACCGCAGGTGATTGGAATTTCAGTTAGAAATATCGATGACCAAAACATGGAAAGCCCTAAGTTTTTATTGAATCCTGTAAAAGAGATTGTATCCGTCTGTCGTAATACGACGGACGCGATCATTGTTTTAGGGGGTGCAGGCTATAGCATTTTTCCTCAATCTGCCTTGGATTATCTCGAAGCCGATTTAGGGATTCAGGGGGAGGGAGAAGCTGTGTTTCTGGAACTTCTCGAAAGACTTCGAAATAAAACAAGACTTTCCGGTATCCACGGTCTTTATTTCCTGCGGCAGCAAATTCAAGGTGAACCAAAGCGCATCAAAAACCTGAACAAATATCCGCTTCCGCTCCCCGATGTCCATATCCAGATTCCGGGCATGCTAAAGGAAGAAGAGATATGGCTTCCGATTCAAACCCGTCGGGGATGTCCGATGGATTGTAATTATTGTTCAACCGGTTTGATTGAAGGACGAACCCTCCGCAAATATCCCCCTGCGGAAATTGTTGCCATGATTTCGCAATACGTCGATGCTGGTTTGAATCGGTTTTTTTTCGTTGACAACACCTTCAATCTTCCACCTTCTTATGCTGAAACCCTTTGTGATCAAATACTATCAGCGGATGTGAAGATTATCTGGCGATGTATTTTGTATCCCTGGAAAGTCGGTGATGCACTGGTGGCCAAAATGGCTCTGGCGGGTTGCAGAGAGGTCAGCTTTGGCTTTGAAAGCGGTTCCATTCAAGTACTTCGGAAGATGAATAAAAAATATCGTCCGGCTAACGTTCGGCAAATATCGGAACGACTGAAGGCAAATGGTATTCATCGTATGGGGTTTTTGTTGTTTGGCGGACCTGGCGAAAGCAAAGAGACGGTTCTGGAAAGCCTGAGCTTTGCCGATTCTTTGGAACTGGAATCTGTGAAAGTGACTACCGGAATTCGAATTTATCCGCACACATCGTTGGCCCAAACAGCCCTTGAAGAGGGAATTATTGAACCGGGCGATGATCTTCTTTTCCCAAAGTTTTATGTTGCTAAAGGTTTGAAAGGCTGGCTGGAAGAAACCGTTGGTGCATGGATGGAAAGTCGACCGAACTGGATTACATGAATCTGCTGTAAAAATTCCATATTCCAATTCGGATGCCGGTTCAGTGACATATCGAAAACACGGGTTAATCCAAAAATTCTAAGTTGTTGTTGAACAATCTGAAGTGTGATATAAAATCGTTATTTAATTCACCCAACTTCAAAACAGGAGGAAACGAATGTACTTTATTGGTAACTTTATTCACGCTACCAATCAGGAGGAAACACTGGAAACGGAAAGACGTCATGGTGAGTTCAGTCTGATCGTTGATGCGGAAAATCCATACCTGGCCATCCTTAAGTTCAGGGACCGGATTGTCAAGTACCGAGAAATGAGCGATTTTTTTGAAGGCGACTGTTCCATTTATTTGATCCAGCTTTCTGAACTTGACCAATTTCCGGTTGATGAAGCCATGATGTTCAATTACAAATCGATTGCCGGCGATCCCATGATGCCCTTTATCCGGTGTTCACTTCCGAACGATTTGGCGGACACCTGTCGGCTCTTCGACTGGAAGAACAATATCCCCGAAATAGACGGACAAAAAGAAAAACTATTTCTTCAGTTTGAAGCAGGCTCTTCCAATCTTCTCAGCGAGCCGGACGATGCTTTTCTGTTGTCTCCCGAAACCTAGTGTTCATTATGTATTTAGAAGATGTTATAAAACCTCCCGTTCGTTGGTTTGATCCTTTTGTACATCGCTAAGCTTTCGCAATTTATTTTGTTAAAGGGGGCATTCAAGACGAATCTTTCAATGGGAGAACCGGCATGTCCGAACTCATAAAAAATCCAGAAAGATATTTCAAACAGTTTATCCCACCCAGAAGTGCATTGCTCAAAGAATTGGAAGAAGAAGCCGTTCTCGAGGACATACCCATCATCGGCCCGGTAGTCGGTGAGCTTCTTTTTATACTGGCTAAAATTGTCCGGGCTGAAAGAATTCTGGAGCTTGGCACGGCAACAGGGTATTCTGCCATTTTTCTTGCAGAAGCATTCGAAAATTTGAAGGGACAAATTTTAACCATAGAGAATGATCCGGCAATGGCTGCCAGGGCGCGGAAAAACTTTAAACGGGCGGGTTTCGATCATCAGATTGAGATTCGGGTTGGCGATGCAATCGAAGAAATGAAAAAAATACCGGCATCGTTTGACCTGATATTTATGGACATCGACAAAATCGACTACGATAGAGCATTGCCCCATTGCTGCTATCTTCTTCGAAAAAACGGGCTGCTTGTTGCAGACAATGTCGGATTTGAAGATGCTGACGCATTCAACACAGCGATATTCAGTTCCCAGGAATGGAGAACGGTGAGCTTGTTTTCTTTTTTGCCACTTCATTCTCCCGAAAAAGATGGATTATGTTTGGCCCTTCGTCTCTGAGCAAAATGATGAAATAAACATCTGATCATAACGCTTCTATATCCGTTTTATCACAACCGAAATATAGTAGTAACAGCCTGTATTTTTGATTCTTTTTACATTTGTCAGCATTTTGTTTACGCTCAATCGAGGTTTTAACATAAGGAGGTGTTTCATGGCACAATTGGATTACCAGGAATCTGCGGATTTTATTCAAAACAACTTGCGATTGAAAACCTTCCCTGTTGCCGTCAAATTTTTGAACGAAAAATCGGCATTTCCCGAAAAAACCCGTCAGCCTTCCGTGGTTTTGGGAAAACGGGTCACCATATGCCAGGGTGTTACCATGGCCCGCACTTATGGATGGACGGTCGGACTCACCAGGGAAGATCTGATCTGTGTTCCAGCAATGATTGCATTTGGCTTTAGCGGTGCTGAGGATCCTGCTGAAACCCTCGGCAAACTGTTTTGTGAGGTGGATTTTTCCCAGACCGAAGAAAAGGGGCGCAAAGAAGTTGATGAGATGGTTCGTCTGGACAATAAAGAGTCTGAAGCCATTGTTTTGGCTCCCTTGCAAAAGGGATTATTTGATCCGGATACAGTGACATTTCATGGCAATCCCGCCCAGGTAATGCGCATGATTCAAGCATTGGTTTTTGAAGAAAGCGGACGCATTTCTGGAAACTTCGGTGGAAAGGTTGAATGTAGCGAATATCTTATTGCCCCCTATAAAACCCGATCTCCACGTGTTGTTATTCCGGGTATGGGAGATCGAATATTTTCAATGACCCAAGACGATGAAATGGTTTTTTCCATTCCCGGGCAGCTGCTTGAGAGCCTGGTGAGGGGACTGAAGAATTCGGGAAAAAAGATCGGCGCCCGCTATCCTGTGACATTTTATCAGAACTTTCAGCCGGAATTTCCCAAACCTTACCAGGTGTTGGGGAAATCGCTGGGTATTTTGTGATGAGGCCGAACTTCTTATTTGCCCCGCAGTTTGTTATACCTGAGGATCTAACTTACAGGAATGTTCGAGATTTTCAGACCGTGGTTGTATGAGAGATAAAAGCTGGTGGGCGTCTTTGAAGTTCTGGAGATTCCAAGTATGATTATGTAGGCTGCTCCCAAATGTTTTAACGTGTAGTCGATTGACTGGGCAAAACGTAGAGAATCCTCTGTTAAACCTTTGAGTCGCCAGATCGAAAAGCAGGCATTATGTTCCAGAGCCTTTCCATCCGGATCAATAGGGACCCCAACAGGTCTATTCTGCTCAGTCCCTTTTTGCGCACTCAAAAGAAAGAACCTTTACCATAAAATTAATAAACCCCCAATTCAATGTCAATTAATTCATGGTTAGTAAACTTGGAAAAAGCATCTTGTCAGCGTTGCTTTTATTTGACACACAGGCCACTTTAATCTATAAGTTGTTGAGCGTTCAAAGAAAAATAAATGTTACATTTTGAGACCTCGACTTGCACTTCAGAAAGCAAGATCCATCTTTTATCGACGGCGCTATTCGCCGGTTAAAAGGTCTGTTATTCACTTAGGAATCGATTTATTATAATTTAACCTTTAACAGGTAGCCGAGTAGAAATATGTTCATTTCCGAGAAATTGCCCCAAATCAGTATCGAAAGCGAGATGAAAAAATCGTATCTCGATTATGCCATGAGTGTGATCATCGGACGGGCTCTGCCGGAAGTCCGAGATGGTCTAAAACCAGTTCACCGACGCATCCTCTATGCGATGAGAGATCTAAAAAATGACTGGAATAAGCCGTATAAAAAATCCGCTCGTATTGTCGGTGACGTCATCGGTAAATATCACCCCCATGGTGACACTGCTGTTTACGATACCATTGTGCGGATGGCCCAGGATTTTTCTTTGAGATATCCCCTGATAAACGGGCAGGGCAACTTTGGATCCGTTGATGGGGATCCTGCGGCTGCAATGCGATATACAGAAATCAGAATGATGCGTCTGGCCCACGAAATGTTGGAGGATTTGGACAAGGAGACCGTTGATTTTGTCCCCAATTATGACGAATCATTAATAGAACCGACCGTACTACCCGCTAAAGTGCCCAATCTTTTGATCAACGGATCTGCGGGCATCGCTGTTGGTATGGCGACCAATATTCCGCCTCACAATCTTTTTGAGATCATTGAAGCGATTAAGGCAATCCTCGACAATCCTAATCTTACCTGGGAAGATCTGCTCGAGTATGTTCCAGGACCTGACTTTCCTACGGCCGGTATTATCTATGGCGTAAAAGGGATTTATGAAGCATATCGAAGCGGACGGGGCATCATCCGGATTCGGGCCAGAGCGGTTATTGAAAAAGACAAAAGAACCGGAAAAGAAACAATTGTTGTTACAGAGCTTCCCTATCAGGTTAACAAAGCAAAACTTATCGAAAACATCGCGCATCTGATGAAACAAAAGCGAATCGAAGGGATTAGCTTCGTAAGGGATGAATCGGATAGGGAAGGGATGCGGATTGCAATTGGTCTGAAAAGAGATCAGGTGGCAGGTGTGGTTGTCAATCAGCTGTATAAACACACACGGATGGAGAATAGCTTCGGTATTATCTTTCTTGCTGTTGTGAACAACCAGCCCAAGCTTCTCTCCTTAAAAGAAATTTTAGAACATTTTATATTTCACCGTAAAGAAATCATCATCCGGCGGACCCGGTATGATCTGAAAAAAGCTGAAGCGCGGGCCCATGTACTGGAAGGCTTAAAAACCGCTTTAGAAAACCTTGATGATGTTGTTTTCCTGATACGGGAATCAAAAACACCCATGGAGGCAAAAACAGGTCTGGTTCAGAATTTCGGCCTGACTGACATTCAAGCTCAGGCCATTCTCGATATGCGGTTACAGCGGCTTACTGGCCTTGAGCAGGAAAAAATAATCGAAGAATATAAAAGTATTATTAAGGATATCGCATGGTACAAGGAAATTCTCGGTAGCGAACGTATTGTGGAAAATATTATTAAAGATGAGCTTTCAGATATACAGCAGGGGTTTGGTGATCAGCGCCGGACAGAGATTGTTGAATCAACAAAAGAAATAACCATTGAAGATATGATTGTTGAGGAGGACATGGTCGTTACGATATCAAAAAGCGGCTATATCAAACGGAATCCTATTACGCTTTACAGAAAACAGCACCGCGGTGGTAAAGGGAAAATGGCCATGGGGGTTAAGGATGACGATTTTGTTGCCGATCTCTTTATCGCTTCTACCCACCATACCTTCCTCTTTTTCACAAATCAGGGTCGGGTATACTGGTGCAAGGTCTATGACATTCCACAGGCCGGCCGTGTCAGCAGGGGCAAAGCGATTGTCAATCTTCTTAATTTGAGTAAAGATGAAAAACTTACGACAGTTCTTGCTGTTCCACAATTTGAACCGGGATATCACATTATAATGGCCACCCGAAGCGGTCTGATCAAAAAAACGGATCTTATGGCGTTTTCCAGGCCCAGAGCCGGAGGCATTATTGCTTTGAGTCTGGTCCCGGGTGACGAGTTGATTGCAGCACGGATCACCAATGGAACCCGAAACGTGTTTTTAGGTTCGGCAACGGGAAAGTCCATTCGGTTTCACGAATCTGATGTTCGGCCCAGCGGTCGTGTTGCAAGAGGCGTTCGCGGGTTGAGGCTCGCTACGGGTGATCGGATTGTTGGAATGGAGGTTTTAAGCCACGGTCAAACCCTGTTTGCGGCAACAGAGAACGGTTATGGGAAAAGAACTTCTATTGATGAATATCCTTTGCAAAGACGTGGAGGTAAGGGTGTAATTACGATTAAAACCAGTGAGAGAAACGGACAGGTTGTTGCCATACTCCTGGTTGATGAGCACGATGATTTGATGCTCATGACCGACTCCGGAAAGCTTATCCGCATATCTGTCCGCGGTATTTCAGTCATTAGCCGTAACACCCAGGGTGTAAAGCTTATTGGAATGGATCCTGTAGAAAAAGTTGCCGGTGTCGCAAGGCTCGCAGAAACGGACAATTATCTTTATGAATCATAAGGCGGCATGCCGTTGGATATACAAATAAATGTAAATAAATTGAAGATTGGTGTTGTGGGGGCAGGAAGCTGGGGCACCGCTCTGACAAATCTTCTTGCACTGAAAGGGTTTAAAATAGACTTATGGGTATTTGAAAAGGAAGTTAAAGACCAGATCGAAACATCCAGAGAAAACAAAGTTTTTCTCCCAGGCGTTCCCCTTTCGGACCATATCTATCCTTCCAACGATATTGCAGAAGTTGTTGAAGGAAAAGATCTTGTACTGGTTGTTGTACCATCCCATGTTATGCGGGAGACGGCGAGTAAAATGCACAGGCATCTTTCCAAAAAGACGGTCATTGTGTCGGCCTCTAAGGGGATAGAGAACAAAACCCACTTGACCATGTCCGGTGTGTTAAAAGAGATTCTTCACGAGATTCCAGAAAATTCTTTTACGGTGCTTTCGGGGCCGAGTTTTGCCCGGGAAGTTGTCAGGAAATTTCCCACTGTTGTCGCTGTTGCATCCAAAGATCAAAAAGTGGCCGGGTTTGTTCAGCATGTATTTGCAACACCTTATTTCAGGGTCTACACAAACGACGACATGATCGGCGTTGAACTTGGGGGCGCTGTAAAGAATGTTATTGCCATAGCCACCGGAATTATAGAAGGGCTTGGCTTGGGATTAAATACACGGGCGGCCCTAATCACCAGAGGGCTTACAGAGATTCGCCGGTTGGGCTTGAAGCTCGGCGCCAACCCGCGAACTTTTGCCGGAATTGCCGGTATTGGTGACTTGGTTCTGACGTGTACCGGAAGTGTTAGCAGAAACCATACCGTTGGGAAAAAAATCGGTGAGGGCATGAAATTAAATGAGATCCTGTCTGAAATGCGGATGGTTGCGGAAGGGGTTAAAACAGCCAAGTCGGTTTACAATTTGTCACGCAAGCTTGGTGTTGAAATGCCGATTTCCCACGAGGTCTACCATATTCTTTATGATGATATTTCACCCAAAGAGGCCGCACACCGTCTCATGACCCGCGATCTTAAACATGAGCTGGATGAAGTTTAAGCGTTTAATGATAGATCAAGTTTCGCATCTTTTTATTCTGGCAAAGCCATATCTGATATCACCTGAATAGGTTTTACTCAAGTGAGTTTCGATGAAGGTGAGTCTGAGTCATCGCCGTATATTTTCAAAAGTTTGCAGGGAGGATTTTAAAGTAGCACGCAAAATAAACAAATCTGCGACCTCTAGTCCGAAACCCACGATAGACACAGCTCCACCGAATAAAGGAGAAGGTCATAGAAAAAGGCTTCGAGACAAATTTCTCAGTTCAGGTCTGGCGGGATTTCATGACTATGAAGTAATCGAGTTGCTCCTGACACTGGGAACGCCCCGAAAAGATTGCAAGGATGCTGCAAAGGCCGCTCTGAAAAAATTTAAAACATTTCAGGGCGTACTTGAGGCCTCTCCCAAGTCGCTTTGCGAGGTGAAAGGAATCGGCGCGAAAAATCTATTCGGGATCAAGCTGATAAAAGCTGCCGCAGATCGCTATCTTAAAAAACGGTTAATACATAAAGACCCTTTGAACAATTCCAGAGAACTTTTCGATTATCTTTACCACAGGTTAGGGAATAAGCGCCGGGAATGCTTTAATGCGGTATTTCTTGATGCAAAAAATAGGGTTATTGCGGCAGAAACACTCTTTGAAGGAACTCTGACAGCCAGTTCTGTATACCCAAGAGAAGTCGTTCTTGCGGCCCTTAATCATCATGCAGCAGCGCTTATTTTCGCCCACAACCATCCATCCGGTGACCCGAAACCATCCCAGGAGGACGTTGCCATAACTCGCCGTCTCGTTTTTGCCTGCAGGGTTGTCGGAATTACCGTTCATGAACATATTGTCATCGGTAATAACTGTTACTTCAGTTTTGCAGATGAGGGTTATATTTCCCGGATGAATCGTGAATATGACCTGCAGAACAGATCGGATTAAGGTAAAAGCAATATTTTTGATGTCACTTGGACAGATTTTATTCCAGTGAATTTCGATGAAGGTAACCTGTCGCCCTGTATTTTTCTAAAAGGCGATATGAACCTTATACTACATATGGGTGTGAAACTTGAGTAGAGAAAAAAATGAAAAATATCCCGTCTGCTTTGGTGATCTCGAGACTGTTTTTCCAAAAGGCAAAGAGGGGTTAAGAAACACCCCGGAGGCGTGTCTGTCATGCTTGCACAAAACAGCGTGTTTGCAATCTGCCATGGAGAAGACCGGTGGTCTGAAGGTCAGAGAAGAGATCGTCGACAGGGCCTATGAATCGGGTATGATGGGCTTTGTTGAAAGATGGTCGAAAAAAAAGGAACTTCAGCGTAAGTTAAAAAAGAGCTAACTCCTTTTAAAAAGGGCATGTTTTTTGAAAAAATCATCCAGTTGGCTGACAAAAAAAAGCTTTAGACTAAAAACATTCTGACCGATACAAAACTTACAAAAGGTGGATTAAAGGACGGCATCAAAGGAGGAAGCCATGAAAGCCATAAGGGATATAGATATTACAGGGAAAAGGGTCTTTGTCAGAGTCGATTTTAATGTCCCCCTGGATGAACAACAGAATATTTCAGATGATACCCGGATCCTGGCTGTATTGCCGACCTTAAGATATATCTTGGATAATAATTCAAAACTCATCGTTGCTTCACACTTGGGAAGACCTAAAGGTAAGGTTGTACCCGAAATGAGCCTTTCTCCCGTATCAAAACGTTTGGGAAGATTTTTAAAAAAAGAAGTTGTTATGGCAAAAGATTGCATCGGTCCTGAGGTAGAA
>JBFESJ010000026.1:0-23596 GCA_041548585.1 Desulfobacterales bacterium
ATTTTTCTTTGCCAGTTCAACAAGCTCGTCATCTGTGCCCGAACATCGCACAAGACACGGTCCGGATGATTCACAAAATGCCAGACCGAATTTTGCACCCGGTACGGTAGTGACCATCGTCTCATAGATATCTTCGACCGTTTTGATGAAGTGAGAATGTCCTAAAATTAAGTTTAACTCATCCGGTTTTTCGATCTTGACTGTCTTGATTTCCATAATTCCCCCGTTATTGTCTTCTGTCTTTACCGGTTCCTCGGTCTCCACCTTGTCTTTGATCCTGGCAGCTTCTTTTTCGCCAAATGACCAGCTTTCGGATTGGTAAAGTTCACCGGAATATTCAAATGGGCATTGATGCTGTGATCACCCTGACTTGAAGATGTCCGCCATTCTAACGGCATCTTCGGTCATCATGGACAGCTGTCCGCAAGTCGTGTCGGCAATAGCCACTGTGAAGCGTGTATCCTTAAGGGCGGCCTCATGGAACTTTAAATTTATCTTCATATCACAGCCTTCCTCACAGCGCATCGCACCACGAGCAATTATTTTTTTAACAACAGGCTATAAGAGTGTCAAGAAAAAGGAAACCGAGACTGTTTGATCTGTTAATGGGTCAAATCCTTATTATCCGCAATTTCACTGGCAGACAGTCCCCTTGTGTATATTCTTCGCTCATCCAGCTGGCCATTAAGCCTGTAACTTGAATTGTTCGTCCATCCCCTGATCTTGAAATTTGAGCCTGTTGACAAATCCCGCTCGTCAGGAACGCAGGCATTGGGTAAAAAAGGGCATTTTTCAAAGGTCTTGGTAAACACTGAAGCGATATGGTGCCAGTTGTTGGTTAGCTTTACGGTAAAATACCATATGTCAAATTATAACACTATGTATGATTTGTATACCTATCGAGGTTTCTGATTTATTTTAATCAGTTATCCTATCTAACCGTCATTATTTACATGTTCCCAAGCATTAAGGTTCTTGGAACAGTTATTGCGTACAATCAGATCAAATTTTCTGAAATAAATATAGATAATTTTATCTTAAGTTCCATGATGCATGTAAAACCTTTCCATGGAGCTAAAAAAAATACGGAAAAATTAAAAATAGACGCCATGGAAAAAACTATAATTTTTTCCAAGATAGAATCACAGACATCCAGTTCTGACAAGAATAAGCATATGGAAAACGATACCAACGATTACAGTACAATTGTTTCCCTTTTTTTACAAAAAGGTTTCTTGACAGAAGAGCAGATCAAATATGCCGATCGGGTCCGATCAAAATTAAATTCTTCCAAATCCTTGCTGGGCATACTGAAAGAGCTCGAATACATTACGGATGACCAGGTTGGAAAAGTTGTCAGAGAGAATCATTCCGCTTTGCGCATCGGGGATCTCATGGTGGAATTTGGTATTATCAGTGATTTCGAGTTAAAGGCTGCACTGGAGATTCAGTCAAAGGAAAAACCCAAGAGAAAACTTGGTGAAATACTTGTCGATCATCAATTTGTCGAAGAAAAGAAACTGATTGAAGTTTTATCCTTACAGCTAAGAATCCCTACTATCGATCCGGAATTTACTGAAATTGACAGGAATTTTTTCTCCAAAGCGCCGATTAGATCATACGAAAAGCACAAATTCATACCCATTCGATCCGAAGATCAACACATTTTGATCGCTTTTGCGGATCCGTTAGACCCTCGTGATCGGGATGAAGCCGACAAGTTTTTTGGAAAATACTATCTTTCCGCTATCGCAACAAGAAAATCGATACAAAGAGCAATTCAGAGGAGTTTGACTCGAACGATATTCTGCTGGTTATTGTTCGTCTTGTAAACAAAGCCTGCAAAAAACTGGGTATTGGTTTGAATAAAGACCCTTCCATAGTACTCGCAGCAACCCCTGAAGCGAATGCGCTTGGCTTATCAGAATTATTCCTTGCAAAGCTTGAAATCACCATAGAAGATTCTATGGGCTTGGTATAGTATATTTATTGCTTTTTAAACATCTCATTAAAGAAGCTCATGCGGAATACCCGGATTTGAGTGTTACCCCGTATATTCCCATTTTCCCCTTCGAGTCGGTGCGTTAAGAGATGTTTCAAGCTGATTTAAAAAAAGTGTTCTGGGGATGTGCCTTGCACCAAATCGGATCAAATGCTCGGTAGGGACCTGGCAGTCAATCATATCAAATGACAATTCTTCAAGATGTTCCACAAGTTTAACCAGCCCTACATTTGAAGCATTGTTGACCCGTGTAAACATGGATTCTCCAAAAAAACACTTTCCTAAAGAAACCCCGTACAATCCTCCTGCAAGATCTCCCTGGTGCCAGACTTCCACCGAATGTGCAAAGCCTGATTCATGTAGCTTGCAGTAGGCATCGATCATATCCTTAACGATCCAGGTTCCTTCCTTTTTTTGAAGCCGAACTTGCGCACACTGGTCGATTACCTCATTAAAAGCCAGGTCCATGGTCACCCTGAACACGTCTTTTTTTATGATCTTTTTTAATGTTTTTGAAATTTTGATATCATGAGGATACAACACAAGACGAGGGTCGGGTGACCACCAAAGAATCGGTTCACGATCCGAAAACCACGGGAAAATTCCCATACGGTAGGCAACAAGAAGACGTTCTTGGCTCAGGTCACCGCCAACAGCCAGCAAACCGTCGCTGGATGCAAGGTGGGGTGGAGGGAATTCGATTGTTTCAGATAAAAGAAAAACAGGCACTCAAGCACTCAGCCACTATAGCTAAATGTCAATTTATCATTCTCTTCATCAATAAATACACTGCCGCCTTTTTCAAGTTGTCCAAACAAAATCTCATCGGACAACAAATCTTTAATTTCAGTTTGTATCAATCGAGTCAACGGTCTGGCGCCATAGCGAGGGTCATGGCCGTTTTGGGCGAGCCATGTCCTTGCACCTGGAGAAAGACTGATGGACACCTTTTTAGCGATAAGCTGTTCTTGAAGCTCATTCATAAACTTATCCACCACGAGTTTCATGATATCTTCATTCAGCGCATTAAAATGAATGATGCCATCAAGACGATTTCTGAATTCCGGGCTGAAAAATTTTTCAATCGCTTTCTTTCCCTTCTCTTCTGTATCATATTTCTTATCGCCAAAGCCGATGGTTTGGGTACTCATCTCCCGTGTACCGGCATTGGAGGTCATCATAATAATTACATTTCTGAAATCAGCCTTTTTGCCGTTGTTGTCCGTCAGTGTAGCATGATCTAAAACCTGGAGAAGAATGTTAAACATATCCGGGTGAGCTTTCTCTATTTCATCAAACAACAGTACACAGTGAGGATACTTTCGGATATCGTCTGTCAGAAGTCCTCCCTGATCAAAGCCGATATAACCCGGGGGTGCACCAATCAGACGGGCGACCGAATGCTTTTCCATATATTCGCTCATGTCAAATCGTGAAAAATGAACACCGAGGGCGGCCGCAACCTGAAGGCTCACCTCTGTCTTTCCAACACCGGTGGGGCCGGCAAACAAAAATGATCCGATGGGTCGGCCGGGCGTTCCAAGTCCGGCACGGGAGCGCTTTATGGAGGTAACCAGTGATTTTATGGCTTTGTCCTGTCCAAAAACAACCTCTTTGATCTTTTCTTCGAGGTTCTCCAGTTTTGTTTTGTCAGGAGTCGACACGCTGATGGTTGGAATTCTGGCCATCTTGGCCACGATCTTTTCAATATCTTTTGGATTGATTTTCTTTCTGTGAGGAGATTTGGACAATCGAATAAACGCTCCTGCCTCGTCAATGACATCTATGGCTTTATCCGGCAAATAACGATCATTGATATATTTGGCAGAAAGTTCAGCAGCGACTTTAAGTGCCTGATCCGTATAAACAATGCCGTGGTGATCTTCATAACGGGATCGCAGTCCTTTTAAAATTTGAACGGTTTCCTTAACCGGAGGTTCCAAAATTTCGATCTTCTCAAATCGACGGGACAGGGCGCGGTCTTTTTCAAAATAATTCTTATAATCTTCATAGGTTGTTGAGCCGATACAGCGCAGATCACCGGTTGCCAACGCCGGTTTCAAGATATTTGAAGCATCCATCGATCCTCTGCTGGTGGCCCCGGCCCCGACTGTCGTATGGATCTCATCAATAAATAATATGGCGTCTTTTTTCTTTTTCAAAGAAGCCAAAACCCCTTTTAAACGCTGTTCAAAGTCGCCTCGAAATTTAGTGCCGGCAAGCAGCCCACCGAGATCAAGGGAATAAATACGAACATCTTTAAGCAAATCAGGAATGACGCCATTACTTATCCGAATGGCCAGACCTTCGGCCATTGCAGTCTTGCCAACCCCGGGGTCTCCGACAAAAACCGGATTGTTCTTGCGCCTTCGGCAGAGCACCTGAATGGTTCGCTCCATTTCAAGGTTTCTTCCGATCAACGGATCCAGCTTTCCCTCGGCTGCATATTTCACAAGGTCGATGGTAAACGCTTCCAGCGGATCGGTCTTCTTTTTCTTATCCCGTCTTTCTGTTTTCACAAAAGGATCAAACCCTTCTTTATCAGCCGGCTTGGAAACATTGTGAGAAATGTAGCTTAAAACATCAAGACGGTTAAGCCCTTGTGAACTCAAAAAATATTCTGCGTGAGAATCCTTTTCCTGAAAAATCGAGGCAAGTATGTCACTCACATCAACCTGTTGCTTTTCTGCAGAACGGACATGATTAATCGCCCTCTGGATAACCCTTTGAAAACCAACGGTCTGCTGAAGGACATATTCATTGTCTTCAGGGATACTATCCATCCGTTGGCTGAAAAAGTTCTCAAGGGCATTTTTTAGGCTTTCAACGTTACCACCGCAATTTTCAATAATTTCTATGCCATCGCTGTCGTATAGTATAGCAAAAAGCAAGTGTTCGATAGAAACATACTCGTGGCGTCTTCTTTTGGCTTCTCTGACTGCAAAACCAAGTGTTTCACTAAGTTCTTTGCTTATCATGGTCTATTCTTTCTCCATTGTACACTTAAGCGGGAAACCGTACTGTCTGGCCAGGTCATGAACGGCATTCACCTTGGTTTCCGATATTTCATAGGTATATACACCACAAACTCCGATACCTTTGTGGTGGACGTTCAACATAATCCTTACTGCATCCTCCGTTGATTTGTTGAAAACAAGTATCAGGATTTCGACCACAAACTCCATTGTAGTGTAATCGTCATTGTGGAGGAGCACTCTGTACATGGAAGGTTCATCAACTTCGTCCCTGGTTTCAGAAATAACCTCTTCTTCAAGTTCAGGGCCCTGCCCGTTAATTGAATCATTTTCCATGATTAGACCTTTGAAAGATGTGTCTGTAGCCTCTGTTTCAAATGACTAAAAATGATCCTGAGCTATTATTATAATCATTGATACACGGCCTTGTAAAGACCACACACAAAAAATATACGTTCTTCATATTATCTGCCACAACACTTTTTATATTTCTTTCCGCTTCCACAAGGACATGGCGCATTTCGACCCACCTTTTTTTGGCCCCGCTTAACGGGATTCTTTTTTGCAGGTTCCTCTCCGCTTGAAAATACCATTTTCTGTTCCTTTGGCTGTTGAAGATCGGTAATTTTTTCGGGCTCGGATATTTGAATCCTGAATAAAATTCCCAGTGTTTCTTCCTTGATTCTGGAAATCATATCCTGAAACAGTTCGAAACCTTCTTTTTTGTAAACAATTAGAGGATCCTGCTGTGCATACCCCCTGAGACCAATTCCTTCTTTCAAGTGATCCATGCTCAGGAGATGGTCTTTCCACAAGTTGTCAACGGTCTGAAGCATAACAATGCGTTCAAGGTGCCTGAAATCTTCCGCGCCCACAACAGCCTCTTTCTCGTTGTAGACTTCGAGGCTGGAATCGGCAATCAGTTGGGCCAGTGCTTCCTGGGTCAGACCGTCCATGGCGTCATCATCAATCTTGTCCATCTTAAAATTAAATTGTTTAAATACCGCCTTTTTCAATCCCTTCCAATCCCATTCTTCAGGAAGCGCTCTCTCGTTTGTAAGGCCATACGCGATCTCCTCGGCTTTATCGCGAATCATCTCTTCAATGGCAGGCTTCAAACTTTTACCGTTCAGGGCTTCCCGACGTTGCCTGTAAACGACTTCCCTTTGTTGATTCATTACATCATCATATTCTAAAAGCTGCTTTCGGATATCAAAGTTGTGTCCCTCGACTTTTGCTTGTGCATTTTCAATAGCCCTGCTAATCAGTTTGTTCTCAATGGGCTCCCCTTCTTCCATCCCCAGCCTCTCCATTATCCCGGTAATTCGTTCACCGCCGAATATCCGCAATAAATCATCTTCCAAAGCAAGATAAAAACGCGATGACCCTGGATCACCCTGCCTTCCTGAACGTCCCCTGAGCTGATTATCAATACGACGGCTTTCATGTCTTTCGGTTCCGAGAATATGAAGCCCCCCCAGCTCAATTACGCCCTCGCCCAGCACAATGTCGGTTCCACGGCCGGCCATGTTTGTTGAGATGGTAACTGCCCCTTTCTGACCTGCCATGGTAATGATCTCTGCTTCTTTCTCATGGTTTTTTGCATTCAATACGGCGTGTTTAACACCCCTTTTTTTCAATTTTATGGAAAAACTCTCTGATACATCAATGGAAACTGTTCCGACCAATACAGGCTGCCCTTTTTTATTAAGTTCGAGGATTTCATCAAGTGCTGCATCAAATTTCTCCCTGCGGGTTTTATAAATCACATCTGAGTTATCTATTCTGATCATGGGTTTGTTTGTGGGGATGACCATAACGTCAAGATCATATATTTTTTTAAATTCAGCGGCTTCCGTATCCGCTGTCCCCGTCATTCCGGCAAGCTTATCGTACATTCTAAAGTAGTTCTGAAACGTTACCGTGGCCAGCGTCTGATTCTCGTTTTCAATTTTGACGTTTTCTTTGGCCTCAAGGGCCTGATGCAATCCTTCACTGTACCGACGTCCGGGCATCAGACGGCCCGTAAATTCATCTACGATGATCACTTCTCCATTTTTCACAATATAATCGACGTCTCGTTTGAACAAGGTATGTGCTTTAAGCGCCTGGTTAACATGGTGAAGCAGTTCGATATATTTTGGATCGTATAGATTGTCGACCTTGAGTAATTTTTCCGCATTTGCGACCCCTTCCTCGGTCAATACAGATGCCCGGGCCTTTTCATCCACAGTAAAGTCACGTTCAGAAGCAAGGCGTGGAATTATACCATTGACCAGATGGTACAGTTCCGTCGATTTTTCAGCAGGTCCGGATATGATCAACGGTGTTCGAGCTTCGTCAATCAAAATACTGTCAACTTCATCAACAATTGCAAAATTGAGCTCTTTTTGAACGATGGTGTCTCTGTCAAACTTCATATTGTCTCTTAAATAGTCAAATCCGAACTCATTGTTTGTGCCGTAAGTAATGTCCGAACTGTATGCGGCGTTGCGTTCATCGTCATCCAGACCGTGAAGTATACATCCCACGGAAAGCCCCAGAAAATTATAAATGTGCCCCATCCATTCTGTATCACGTCTTGCCAGGTAATCGTTCACCGTTATAATATGCACTCCCCTTCCTGTAAGCGCATTCAGATACGCCGGTAGGGTTGCCGCCAGAGTCTTGCCTTCACCGGTCTTCATTTCAGCAATCTTACCCTGATGAAGAACGACGCCGCCGATTAGTTGAACATCAAAATGTCGCATATGTAGGGTACGTACCGACGCTTCTCTTACGGTTGCATAGGCTTCCGGAAGAATATCATCAAGGGACTCGCCATTGTTCAGGCGCTCTTTGAGTATTAGGGTCTGTGCCTTCAGCGCTTCATCGGTCATGGACTGCATTTGGGGTTCGAGCGCATTGATCTTTTCAACCAAGGGTTTAATCTTTTTTAATTCCCGTTCGTTTTTGCTACCAAAAACTTTTGTCAATAAATTCGTAACCATTTAAAATTATATTCCTCCTGAATCGGATGTTTTCTTAGACTCGACGTGCCACGAGAACGGCTTGGTCGTGATCCGTCTATTTTAATCGCATGCAAATTTTTGGCCAATATATCATCATTCAATAGATTTTGCAAAATACTGTTACGATAATTTGCTGACCCAAGTTTCGTTCCCTTTTATTCAGCTCAATTCTTATCGTATGTCACTTGGACAGGTCTTATTCAAGTGAATCTCGATAAAAGCTGCCCATCGCCATGTGTTTTTAAAAAAGGCGATATGAACCTTATCACCGCTAACATCGCGTAAAAACATTACCATGTTATAATTTTACATAAAAAGATGAATGCGAGACTTGAATTGTTAAGAATTTATTTACAAGCCATCTCAAAAATGCAGATCACGTTCAACAGCAAGTTGAGCTTTGCGAAATCCCGACATTCGGGAGCGCGAGCCGATGAAAAAGCACAGCATACATAGGAGTATGTGAGCATTTTGAAGAGGCTCGCGATCCACCATCAAAAGTACCATTAAACGGGAAGTCCCGCAGTGCGGGGCAACACCGTAATTGGGCGTTAGATGTATTTTTGAGATGGCTTGTAGTTGATAAGAACGAAAATACAGGTGAAAAGAAAATTCGGGGACTCACAAACGATCTAGTTAAGAATATATTTTTTAGGATTAACAGGAAGGCCGTTTAATAAAACCTCATAGTGAAGATGGGGTCCGGTACTGCGCCCCGTGTTGCCCATTAATGCAATAACATCTCCTCTTTTAACCGCTTCACCACGCTTTTTCATTATTTTGTGGAGATGCCCATAACGGGTAAGCATACCGTGCCCATGATCGATTTTAACCATTTTGCCATAGAAACCATTTTTCCCGGCAAATGTTACAATACCATCCGCGGTCGCAATAATCTCCGTTAACTTTCGGCCCGCAATGTCAAGACCTTTGTGGAATTCGCGAAGACCTGTAAACGGTGAGATCCGATATCCGAATCCCGAGGACAGCCATCCCTCTGTTGGATGGATGGAAGGTGTAGAGGATAACAGATTGCGTTGGCTTTTAAGACCTTCATAAAGAGATTCAAACACTTTTTGCTGACTGACTGATGCCAGAGCAAGCTCCCGGGTCTGTTCATGCATTTCGCGTAATAGGCTGTTATGTTTTTCTGTGAGCGGAAGTTGTGAGTCAAGATCTTCAGGAATGGAACCGCCGACACCGAAGAGACTGTCTTGTTCTGAAGATTTTTCAATGTTGGCGATAATCCGAATCTTTTTTTCAAAAGTATTTAATTTAACGAGACTAGACTTTATGGCATTAATCTCATCTGCAAATTTTTGAATCTGCTTGCGTTGGTTGAGGATCTCCTCCGATTGTTTGGCAATTGTATTTTCAACTTCCTGTTTGTTAAATGTAATCTTAATGTTGAAATAATCGAAAAAGATAGCCAAACTAATAAACAAAAAGAATGCCAAACAACCGCTGACAATCCATAAATGGCGTCTGGAAACAGCCAATTGTCTCACGGTCTTGCCCGTATGGCTTAGAATATAAAAGGATATTTTCTCATTCATGATGATTTTGACGGTTTAATAAAAATACCGACCAACAACGATTCCCTTTAATTTCATTCAGTTATTAATTAATATCTATTCGTTAGATCGCAAGACCCGAAATGCCAATACAAAACGCTCCCGTAAAAAGACCGGTTTTTTGACTTTTTATGAGAGCTTTTTTATTTTTAATTTTGAGCACATTCTATCATGAAGATGACGATTTGTCAATAACTTGGGAGATATGAGACTTTTTTCTTAAATTTCGAACGCATAGAGGCGTTCTTTCGAACACAGAACACAAAGGTAAAAGACATGAAAACAGAATAACGGAGAAAGTTTGTCTTTCCCCGTTATTCTGTATGTTAGGGGTTAGGCAATTCCAAGTTTAAATTTAAGGGACTTGAGCGTATTTTTCATCAGCATGGTAATGGTCATGGGGCCGACACCTCCGGGCACCGGAGTGATCCAGCCGGCAATCTCTTTGGCAGCATCAAAGTCGACATCTCCACTTAAAATCGCGATCTTTTTTCCGGTCTTCTCACTGATCTTTTCCCCGATTCTGTTGACACCAACATCAATAACGCAGCAACCCGGCTTGATCCATTCGGGTTTTACCAGACCCGGGACACCTGCGGCAACAATCAGAATGTCGGCACGCTGACAATGTGCTGCCAGGTCCTTGGTGCCTGTGTGAACGATAGTTACGGTCGAATTGGCACCGACGCCCTTCTGGAGCATCATATTGGCAATGGGTTTACCCACAATATTTGAGCGGCCGACAACCACAACTTCAGCCCCTTTTGTTTCAACACCGGCACGAACAATCATCTCCTGTATACCGGCAGGAGTACAGGGCGGAAATTTAAGCTCACCGCCGCCAATCATGAGTCGTCCCACATTGACCGGATGAAATCCATCCACATCTTTATCAGGGTCTATGGCGTTTAATACCTTCTTTTCATCAACATGCTTGGGCAGGGGCAGCTGCACAAGAATGCCGTTGATAGTATCGTCCTTGTTATACTTGTCAATTAAACCTAAAAGCGCTTCTTCTGAAAGATCATCGGGCTGGGTGTCTTGTATCTCATGAAAACCGACGCGGTGGGCAGTTTTTATTTTTAGCGTCACATATGAGATGGAAGCGGGATTTTCACCCACCAAAATGGTTACAAGACCGGGCACAACACCGTGTTTCTCTTTAATTTCAGCCACCTCAGCTGTAATTTCTTCGAGAATCTGTTCGCGAATCTCAGTCCCCTTAATGAGTTTTGCTGTCATTTTCAATCTCCTTTCACCAAAAGTTAAAAATTTTGATACAAATCTATTAGATTTTTGACTCCCGTTGTTTGTGTATTAATGTGTTAACGATTGTTTAGAAAATATCTTACGCGCGGTATCGAATCCATAACTACAAAAAAGCTAAAAGCTAAAGGAATGATTAAAAACAAAACGACACGTTTTTTTAATCTAATAAAACCTTAATGTCAAGAAGTCTCGTCATTTGATCTTGATAAAGGCACCATGGATCCTACAAAAAAGCAATGTCCCTGAGAAATCAAAATTTTTATTGTCTTATTGTCTATTTTATTATATCGAATTTCAATAATTTGTGAGAACTTCCATTATTAATTTTTTGTCTTACCATCCATTTTATCATTTAAAAAGGAGGAAACTGTAATGATCAAAAAAATCGCTATGTTTTTCTGGGTCGTTGTTATTGGAATAACCTTGACAGCGACAAGTGTGCTCAGTGCAGAAGCAAAACCAACCAAACTGACCTTCAGCATTTTTTTCCCGCCGACCCACGGACAGACAAAAGCTGCGATGGACTGGGCCAAGGAAATTGAAAAACGCACGGAGAATAAGGTTCAGATTAGCGTTTTCGCAGGCGGAACCCTTACAAAAGCACCTCAGTGCTATAGCGGCACCGTCAAGGGAATATCGGATTTAGGTTTCAGCCTTTTTGCCTATACCCGTGGACGTTTTCCGGTTTTGGCCGCGGTTGATCTTCCCATGGGCTATGCCAGTGGGAAAGTCGCCAGCAGGGTTGCCCAAGAGTTTGCAAAAACGTTTAAGCCCAAAGAGTTAAGTGACGTAAAAGTGCTTTATCTCCATGCGCATGGTCCCGGCCTTTTGCATACCAAGAAGCCGGTCAAAAAACTCGAAGACATAAAAGGCATGAAGATCAGGGCCACCGGACTGAGCGCTAAAATCGTAAAAGCGTTAGGCGGAGTTCCTGTGGCCATGCCCCAGGGCGGCACCTATGAAGCCCTGAAAAAGGGCGTTGTTGAAGGGACGTTCGGCCCCATGGAGGTTTTGAAAGGATGGAAACAGGCCGAAGTCATCAAATATACAACCGAATGTTACAGTGTCGGCTACACCACAACCTTCTTTGTTGTTATGAATTTGGATAAGTGGAACGCGCTTCCGGCCGATATAAAGAAAATTTTCGATGAGGTGAGCGATAAATATACCGATGTTCACGGTAACGTATGGGACAGCACCGATCAAGAAGGCAGAAAATACACACAAAGTCTTGGCAACGAAATCATATCACTGTCTGACGAAGAAAGTGCCAGATGGCGAAAAGCTGTTGAACCGGTCATCAATGACTATATCGCAAATACGCCAGATGGGGATGCGCATGTTAAGAAAATAAGGGAGTTGATGAAAAAATATTCAAATTAAGATAATGAATTTCCGGGTTGTCCGGGTCAATGATGTATTGCTACGGGCAACCCTTTTTTATTTTGAATTAATTTTAAGTCTAACCCTTATTTTAAAAATAATGTTTTGTTTCAAAGTTCAAAACAGACGGTTTTCTTTTCCGATCGAATAACAACGAAAATAACGAACACCTAAACCGGTCGTTTCAAATAGTGACAGGGCTATAAACCGGCAAACTCGACAATCACTCAATTTAGGTCACAAATAAAACGAAATGCACATTTTTGAAAAATTGGGCCACGGTCTGGCAAGAAAAATGTACTGGGTTGCAGGAACGGCCATTGTTGCTATGATGCTCCTTACCTGCGCAGATGTTGTCTTGCGTTATTTTCGCAGACCAATTCCCGGTACGTATGAGCTGGTTTGCTTTCTTGGTGCCGTCGCCGTCTCATTTGCCATGGCACATACATCTATTGAAAAAGGCCATGTATCGGTAAGCTTTGTTGTCAGTCTTTTTCCGCCAAGGATTCAGGGTCTAATTGAATGCATTACCAGTTGCTTTGGATTATTTCTTTTTGCGCTTATCTCATGGCAGTCCATCATTTATGCAAATGATCTTCACGCTTCGCGTGAGGTTTCTTTAACGTTAGAGCTCCCCTTTTATCCATTTGTTTATGGGATCGGTTTTTCGGCGGCAGTCGTTTGTCTTACCCTGTTATCTGATCTAATTAAAAACGCTTTAAAAGTTTTCGAGAAATGAGTCTGTCAGCCACTGGAATCATCGGAATTATCGTCCTTGTTGTCCTTCTGTATTCTAAAATGCCTGTGGGGTTTGCCATGGGCTTTCTGGGATTGGTCGGGTTCAGCTATGTGGTGAACTTTGATGCGGGATTGAATCTTTTGGCCCGGGATGTCTGGGATGTTTTTTCTTCTTATAATTTGACCGTTATTCCCCTTTTTGTATTTATGGGACAGATTGCCTTTCACGCCGGCATAAGCCGCAGGCTGTATGATTCTGCCTATGTGTTGCTGGGACACCGACGCGGCGGCCTTGCCATGACAACCGTCGGTGCCTGTGCCGGATTCTCCGCAATATGCGGCTCGACCAACGCAACCGCAGCGACCATGGCCACGGTTGCCCTGCCTGAAATGAAACGATATGGATACGATATGGGTCTTGCCACAGGTACCGTAGCCGCTGCTGGAAGCCTTGGCATCCTTATACCCCCCAGTGTGATTTTCATCGTGTACGGCATTCTCACCGAACAATCCATTGGAAAACTTTTCGCGGCCGGTATTCTGCCCGGTATTCTCCTTTGCTTCCTTTTTCTGTTGACCATTCATCTTCGTGTCATGAAAAACCCCTCTTTAGCGCCCCCGGGCCCCAAGAGCAGTATTCATGAAAAATTCAGGTCGTTTGCCGGCATACTCGAAACCCTGATATTGTTTGCACTGGTGATGGGCGGAATATTTTTTGGGTTTTTCACACCGACGGAGGCTGCGGCGACAGGCGCCTTTTTGACCCTTCTCATTGCCATAATCAGGAGACAACTCTACTGGAAAGAGTTTGTTCAATCCCTTGCAGATACCACCAAAATCAGCTGTATGATCATGGTGATCGTAACCGGCGCCGTGATATTCGGTCATTTTATGGCGATTACCCGGATACCTTATCTACTTGCCGATTATGTGAGTTCTCTTCCGTTGCCGCCCCATGCAATCATCGGCGTGATAATCTTTGTCTATCTTATCGGGGGCTGTTTCATGGATGCCCTGGCCATGATCATGCTGACCATTCCTATATTTTTTCCGGTTGTTCAAGCGCTTGGATTTGATCCGATCTGGTTCGGGGTGGTGATTGTTCTTATCACGGAAATGGGTGTGATTACGCCGCCAGTGGGTATAAATGTTTATGTGGTGTATGGTGTGGCAAGGGATGTACCGCTCGAAAACATCTTCAAGGGAGTTTTCCCCATGCTCATCTCTTTGCTTGTATGCAATCTGCTCCTCATTTTGTTTCCCCAGATCGCCCTTTGGCTGCCAAGCCTCATGCGTTAAAATAAAATCGTGTAACGATTTTATGAAACGCGACTATTCCGCTCAGTTTGGCGAAAGGCTAAAACTCCTATCCCCGTAGCCCCGCACCGCACAGAAAGCGGGATTTCCGCTTCGCTTCAACAAGCTACGGGATATTTCGGAATTTTTGCCACAGCCTTGAGGGCTGCGGCACCACACTTTCGTTTTAAATAAGGATCTTATCTTTTATTTGAATTCATCCCGCGCTGCCCCGAAAATCGGGATCTTCACGGCGTTCCGACAAGCAGCGGGGAATTCAAATTTAAACGGGAAAGGGAACCCATTTAAGCCCTGCAGTCTCATCCAGACCGAGCATAATGTTCATGTTTTGTACAGCCTGGCCTGCAGCACCTTTTACCAGGTTGTCGATGGCCGAAATCAGGATCAGACGATTGTTCCGTTCATCCAGTTTAAAACCGATGTCACAAAAATTTGTGCCACGGACATGCCGGGTTTCCGGCAGCCTGCTTTCAGTCAGTACTCGGATAAACGGACGTCCGGAGTAAAATGTGGTGAGACAATCTTTAATATCTGTGGAGCTGATACCTTTTACAGTGTTTGCATACAAAGTTGTGAGTATTCCGCGGGACATGGGAACGAGATGGGGTACAAACGTAAGCGTTACCGGTTGACCCGCTTCAATGGTCAGCACCTCCTCCATCTCTGGGTTGTGCCGGTGTTCTGCTGCCTTATACGCCTTAAACGATTCGTTTACCTCACAAAAGTGTGTCGTCAACGATACGCTGCGACCTGCACCGCTGACGCCGGATTTTGAATCTGCAATGATTGTGTGAAGATTTATTAAGTTGCGCTTCAACAGCGGCACCAGGGGCAAAAGCACACTGGTGGGATAACACCCCGGAGCACCCACCAGGGCTGTATTTTTTATCTTGTCATAATAGATCTCACAAAGCCCATAAACCGATTTGCCCAGAAAATCTTTTGCCGAATGCTGCTGATAGTGAGTTTCATAAGTTGTTGAGTCTTTGAATCTAAAATCTGCCGAAAGGTCGATGACCTTTTTGCCTCGCCGAATAAGCTCGGGCACAAATTTCATGGGAATCTTGTGGGGAAGCGCGGTAAATACAACGTCAGCACTGTCACAAATTTTATCCACGGACAGGGCTTCGCAAACCAGGTTGACGGAACCTGTCATTGCGGGGAAAATTTTGTCAAACTTTACACCGGCATACTGACGAGAAGTCAGGATCGTCAACTCGATATCAGGATGACCGCAAAGTATCCGTACAAGCTCGGCACCGGCATAACCCGTTGCACCAATTATACCCACGCGTATCATAACGCCCCTCCCATTTTTATTGATGATTTTCGATTGAAGATTGAATATTAGCCGCCCAGATAGGCCTGCTTGACTTCGGGGTTTGCAAGGAGCATTTCAGAATTTCCGTCAAGTACCAGACTTCCGTTTTCGAGCACATAGCCACGCTGTGCAAATTGAAGCGCCATTCGGGCATTCTGTTCCACAAGCAAAATGGTGGTTCCTTCCATGTTGAGTTGTTTAAGCGCATCGAAGACATTCAGCATTAATAAAGGTGCAAGTCCCATTGAAGGCTCGTCCAGGAGCATGATTTTTCTTCCGCTCATAAACGCCCTCCCGATGGCAAGCATCTGCTGCTCTCCGCCGCTCAGTGTCCCTGCTTTCTGAATCTTACGCTCTTCCAGGCGGGGGAAAATACTGAATACTCTATCGAGATCCTCTTGGATCTTTTCACTGTCCTTTCTGGCATAGGTTGCCAGAATGAGGTTTTCCATAATCGTCAGGTTGCCGAACAATCGTCTCCCTTCGGGAACATGAGAAATTCCAAACTTGCTCACCACCTTGTCCGCGGGGTATTGAAGCAGATCATTTCCCATGAACGTCATTGTTGTCCCCTCTTCCACCGGAACCAGTCTTGAAATCGCTCTCAGCGTTGTACTTTTACCGGCACCATTGGCCCCGATAATGCACACAATCTCACCTTCTTCAATCTGAAAGCTTATGCTGTGAAGTGCTCTAATATTACCATAAGAAACGCGAAGGTTTTCAACTGTCAACAGCATCAGGCCAATGTCCCCTTACCCAGATAGGCATCGATCACTTTTGGGTCGTTTTGAATTTCTTCCGGAGTCCCCTCGGCGATAACATGCCCAAAGTTCAGTGTCTGTATAATTTCACAGAGCTCCATAACCACCTTGAGCCTGTGCTCGATAAGGAAAATGGCCAAACCCAGCTCCTTGTGGACTTTGCGGACGATCTCCATCATCTGAATCAGCTCTTCAGGATTCATGCCTGCGCCAGGTTCATCCAAAAACAATATTTTGGGTTCAATGGCCAGTGCCCTTGCAATTTCCACCCTTCGTTGATCTCCGTATGGCAGGTTGGTCACAATCTGATCCGCATGATGAACAACGCCCACCATTTCTAAAAGACTGTAAGCCATTTCCTCGATCTCTTTTTCCTGGCGTTGTCGTTTGGGAGTACCGAAAAATGCCCCCATCAGTCCATAACTGATTCTTGAGTAGCGTGCCATCTTCACGTGCTCGAGCACGGTCATATGACGCCATAATTGCATGTTCTGAAATGTCCTGCCCAGACCATAAGTGGCGATCTGGTTTGGCTGAAGGCCTGTTATGTTTTTGTCCTCTAATATGATATCCCCTTCAGTGGGTTTATAGATACCGGTGATGAGATTGAAAATAGTTGTTTTGCCTGCGCCGTTGGGACCGATCAACCCCCTGATCTGACCTTTTTCGATTTCAAGGTTGTAGTTGTTTACAGCCCGCAACCCTCCGAACTCGTGACTCATCTTTTCAACTCTAAGCAGTGCCATACTATGCTTTTTTTTCCGTTTTATTTTTAGGCTTCACGAGATTTCCGACATTAAATTCCTTGAACGCAATAAGTCCTGTGGGACGATAAATCATCACCAGAATGAGCAAGAGTGGAATAATAATCCACTTAAAAATCTCCAGCGGCCGCAGCGCTTCGCCCAGCATACTCAAACTTACGGCACCAACGATTGATCCATACACGGAGTTCAGCCCGCCGAAATACACCATTGCCAGTACTTCGGCAAGTTTTTGAAGACCGAACGTCCCTGGATTTACATACCTTAGCACATGGGCAAAAAGCCCGCCGGCAATACCGGCCCAGAAGGCTGCAAATAAGAATGCCACGATTTTGGTGCGTCTTGTGTTAACGGTCATGGCATTGGCAGCAATCTCATCATCGCGTACCGCATTCAGGGCCTTTCCAAATGTTGAGCGCACAAAATTGTTGGTGATCCATATGCATGCGATAGTCCATATAAATACGGTGGGCAACCCGGCCAAATCGGGCTGGCTGCTCAACCCTCTCGGTCCACCGACAAACTCCAGGTTTTCAATCATGCTCTTTACGATAAACAAAAACGCCAGGGAAATAATGGCCAGATAGTCACCTCTCGTCCTGAATGAGGGAATCGCAATCACAAGTGCACCCAGCGCCGCGACGAGCCCCCCGATGATCAACGCAATCGGAAACATGAAAGGGCCTAAAACAGGCGGAAGTATCGCATGCCCAAAGATCCTGTCATTGGCGAAGAGGACAACGGTAAACACTGAAGCGCCATACGCACCAAGGGCCATGAAGCCAGGATGCGAACATGAGAATTCTCCCATGTACCCATTCACCACATTCAAACTCAGGGTGAGTATAATGGCGATGAGCGTGAGTTTGAGAGTAAGAACCCTGTAAGCACTGACTTCCGACCATAGATACAGCACAGAATAAAGCAGTCCGACGTGAATGGCCACTGAAATCAACATTGGAAAGTCAAGAAATTTGGCGGCCAACCGGTTCATTATCCCGTAACTCAACCGCGCAACGACACCGATCGGCAAACCATATATCATCAGCACATACAGAAATGCACTGGGAATCATCAAGGGCTTTTTCAACATGATCACACAACCAAAAAGGACCGGTATTTTGGGCAACCCTAAAACATCGGCCAATAGGTCACCGATATAACGCTCGAGTACCACTGCTATCAGCGCGCCGAAAAGCCATCCAAGCAGGGGAACCTCGGAAAACAAATTCTGGAGGTTGCGCTTCAAAGCCTTTATGATTTCCTTCATGCTACTGAATTTTTTTGTCATTTCTAATTTTCGTCTCTGATATCGATATTGATTTAGAGACTTTTTATACTTAATATAATAAGCGCCATGGGACTGCTCATGTCCGTAACCAACTCATAACGAATTACTTAAATTCTGCCTTTAATACCGTCAAACATTTGCGTGGCAAATGACGGATGATAATGTATCATGCTATAGTCTCAATCGCGCACTATATGGTTCACCAAAAAATCCGTGGGGCCTGAACGTCAAAATAAGCAAAATGATGGAGTAGGCGATTAAATCCCGCAGCGTTGAGGGGAAAATCATTGCCACAAAAATTTCAATAAATCCCAGCAAAAAACCGGCCAGAGTCGCGCCAAGAATAGAGCCTCTGCCCCCTAAAATTGCCGCCACAAAAGCCTTCCAACCGAACACAATCCCCATATAAGGATCCAAAACCGGATAAGCAATTCCAAACAGAATCCCGGCAGCAGCAGCCAGAGCCGAACCGATGGCAAACGTCATGGCGGCAATTGTGTTTATCGGCACTCCCATCAAAGGCACCACAACATAATCAAAGGCCATGGCCCGCATGGCCATTCCCCATTTGGTCCGTCTCACAAACTGGTGAAGGGCCAGCATAAGCATCAGGGAGACGGCCACAATCATAATTTTCTTATTGGTGACAAAAACGCCGCCAATATCATATGTTGAGGATTTGATCAGAGATGGAAATCGGACTCTTTTGGCACCCAAAAGGGCCAGGTTTCCGGTCTCTAGAATGATACCGATCATCAACCCGGTGATTGCAGCCGAAGCTCTCGGTGCTTCCCGCAACGGTCGATATCCCAGCCTTTCGACCAGCATACCGACAAAAGAGGTCAAGAACATTGAAATGATAATGGTCAATACCAATATCAGCCAGTTGGGCAGCGCTATTGCACCGAAAGAGGCCAGTGCCGTTACTCCGGTTGCAACACCAAAACCGATGTAAGCTCCGACCATGAAAATATCGCCGTGGGCAAAATTAAAAAGCATCAAAATGCCGTACACCATGGAGTATCCCAGTGCAATCAATGCATAAAAGCTACCCCACTGCAGTGCATTTATCAGGTTTTGGAAGAAAAATGTCATCAAAAATTATTCCTTTTCTTTCAAAAAAGGGCGGGCTCAGGGCGCATTACCCCGGCCCGCCCTTTTTTTAAGAAAAAAACTATAATATCAGCATCGGGCTAAAATAATTTAGCGAACCACATATTTAAAAAACAAATTATGGCCGATAGAACCTGCCAATTCCCCGGATTAAGATTGGGAAAAGCGACTTGTTAAAGCAGTTTATTTCCAATTGTCAAGTGTTTTCAACCTGGCCGTTGACCATTGAAAATTGGATATTTCACCGCGACAAAACATTGTCGATGATTCTTTAATTAGGGCATACACTTACGGGCAAACAGACTTGTAAAACTCGTATTCACCTTTATCGCTAATCCTGACGATAACGGCACACTTTATGGGATCGCCATCTTCGGTAAAGGTCATCTTGCCGGTAATACCATTAAACTCCTTGATTTTGGCCATTGCGTCACGGACACTCTTGCGATCTTTTTCTATGTTGCCCGTGATTTTGCCGATAGATTGAATGGCTGTCTGAACAATGCCCAAGGCATCCCAGGTCAAAGCGCCAACATCATCCGGCACATATCCGTACTTTTTGTTATATCGATCGATAAAAGCCTTGGTTGCCCCCTTTGCTCCTGCAGCTGCGTAGTGGGTGCTGAAAAAGAGCCCATAGCAATCTTTACCGCAAAGCTCAACCGTCTCCGCCGAACCCCAGCTATCGCTTCCCACAATCGGCTTATTCCATCCCAACTCATGGGCCTGCTGCACGATCAAAGCCACTTCATTATAATATTGCGGTGTAAACAACACTTCGGCACCCGATTTTATGATCTTTGTCAACTGAGAGCTAAAATCAGCATCCTTTGTGGTAAAGCTTTCGAAAGCCACCACAGAACCGGCACCGTTTAATTTTTCCCAGGCTTCTTTAAAGAACTCGGCCAGCCCTTTTGGATAATCACTGGCCACATCGTAAAGAACCGCGGCCTTTTTGTATCCGAATTCCTCTTTGATGAAATTGGCCAGCACCGGACCTTGAAAGGGATCAAGGAAACAGCCTCGAAAAACAAAGGGGCGGTCCTTTGTCGTATCAGGATTGGTGGACCACGGACTGATCATGGGGGTTTTGTAGTTATTGGCCACTTCCCCGGCAGGAATGGCCTGCTTGGAAGCCTGAGGTCCGACAATAACCAGCACTTCGTCTTCTGTAATCATTTTCGTATTGACTTTAACGGCGGATTCCGCTTTTGACTCATTGTCCTCGATAACCAACTCTACCGGATACTTTTTTCCCCCGACCTCAAGCCCGCCGGCAGCGTTGACATCCTCAAGCCACATCTGGGCGGCAAACTTTGACCCCTCGCCCACTTTGGGGATGTCCCCGGTCATCGGGGCATTGATACCAATCTTGATCGTTTTTGTCTTGGACCAGGCAGAAGGTATAAAAATTAGACTGATCACCAGACATGAAATAATAAACAACCAACCTTTTCGCATGACTGCCTCCTTTTCTCGCGATTCTTTAACCTGTTGATTTCAAAACACTTACGAGATTCAATCCCTTTGACTGAACTGGCTGCATAACATAATGACTATCCTTTTTCAACAAAATAATACATAAGTATAGCAACCTGTTGCATTATAAATTTTATTTCTTGTTTTTTATATCAGAAATCATTTCCTTAAGAATTGACATTACATTTCGTCCTCTTTCCCGTGCAATTCGATGTGCGTCTTCAACCAACTTGGCGGCTTGATGCTCCAATTCTTCAATCGCAGGAGCGGAAATATTCATCCTCTGATACTGCCAAATCAACAAGCGAACCGCCAGGCGTTCCTCCTGTTGTCTGATAAAGCCCATAAAATTCTCCCTTTAACGATGTATGAATAAAATTTTACATGTCTTTTTAAGGAGGTGAGACCTGAAATCTTGCACAAGTCAGAAGTTTCCATCTTCAAGGCATTCAGGGTGCTGTCATAGTGTGCTATTACAACCCTTTCATAACACTGTAGATGGGGGTCTTCGGCTTGCTCTTTGAGTGAAAATTGATGAGAAAATAGTCTGCCATCCTTTTTACTATTCAGGCAATATTCTTTATAACCCTCAACACCTGATAAAAGGATTGTGTATATGCATCATTTAATTTATCATTGATATACAGTATTCTCATTAATTTTCATGCAAGGTTCAGGTACTGCATATCCATAGGACAGCCTCTTCCAATACCATTTTGGGTCTTTGCTTCGTGTACTTGAGCCGAAAGTCAGCCTGACTCAGATGTTCTATAGCGTCGATGAGCTCATTTTTCGTAAATTTTTCTGACGTTAACAACATCTTGTAGACAGGATAAGGATTGTTTGCAATCTCAAGATCTGTTACCACCCTGCCTTTCTTCTTCTTTTTCTTTTTTGTTCTTTTATTAGCGTTATCCGTATCTTTTGAAAGCATGTCCTCCCATTGTTCCACCTGATTCAAAAGGTCCCGGTTATACGACTGGACCGCCGTCATAACACTGTTTTTAAACGGACCATACTGCATTTCGGGATACCAGGAAGTGCCATGGGAACTTTCCACAAAATCCTTGATCACCAAAAGCTTTCTGATCTGATTGGTTATTGAAGCCAGAATCTGAAGCGGGTGGAAATTGTCTGTCAGAAGTGAATTTAGAAAAAAAAGTGATTTTTCAATATTTCGATCTGCGATGGCGTTCGTCAATTCATATATGGGATCCTTTTTTGTGCGTTTTAGAACAAACACGACATCCTTGACGGTAATCTCCTTTCGATCTCCGACATAACTGATAAGTTTCTGAAGGTTATTAAAAAAAGTTTCCATATCAAAACCGGTCAGTTCGTACATCGCCTGGTATGCACCCCTATCCATTATCTTCCCACACCGATCAAGCACGGCATTCATCTTTTCAGTAAGGACGACTTCTTGTGCCATTTTGTCTGCTCTGCGATCTCCTTTGGGTACAGAACAATCAATAACGATGCCGTTCTTTTTTATGATTTTAAAAAGCTTACGGCGTTTATCAACCATATCCGTGGTAATGACCAGGTGATTTCCTTTGGGGAATCCTTTTTCTATGGCTTGCTCCAAAAGATCGATATTACGTTCTCCTATTGGTATGGTAAGGTTATTTTCCATGCAAAATTTTATGACGTTATCGAGCCATTGTAAACTCCCTGGCTTATCCACACCAAGCTTTAAGGTCTTTCTTCTATTTGCCTCACTGATATCATTAAACGATAGATTTAAGATACCGAGAAGGCTCAGAAGAAACTCTGCCGCTTTTTTGATGTTTTGGGCATCAAAGGCTTCCTTTGCCTTTTCAAGCAGCCGCCCTTCATCCTGTTTTGAATAGAAGATCTTGGAATCACAAATGGCAACAACTTTTGTCCCAGCCAAAAGCGAATAGGTATTTACCCGTTCGACAACGTCTTCAATACGGCCATCCGTGCCGTCAATTGCCTGGTAGTTAAAACTTCGGTGCTTTGGTATCAGAGCGTCCAAGAGGGTTTCAAGCGCACCTTTATAAAGAAGCGCTTCACCATAAATCAGATACACCGTGGCAAAGTCTTTAATCTTTTGACCTTCCTTAAGATTTTTCAAATAATTTTTTAGTTCTTTATAATGAATTTCGGGCATCGTATTTACCGGACAATTAATATTTTGGCTTAAAATATTTTATCGACCTGCCACACTTCATTGTAAATGTTTATAGTTAGGGGCTTCGCCCCAATTGGAATGATGAAATGCTGGAGTAATGGGTGCCGGGATAATGCAATTTTGGGGTTAATGGCAAAATTTGTGTTGAAGAAAATTAGAAATGGATAACACCCTTTTAAAAACCAACCTTCCAGTATTTCACTATTCCATTGTTCCATGTTCGAGGCAAGCGTTAATGCTTCAAAAAATGTTCTATATTTTTACCGCCTTGGCGGGATAGAAATTCCGATACGTTAAAATAAAATCGTGTAACGATTTTATGAAACTCCCGAAGGTTTACCTTCGGGATCTAATCCGCCACACAGCATAGGCGGACAAGTAAGCGAAAGGTTTATCCGCCTCTGGCGGGCTAAAATTCCTATCCCCGCAGCCCCGAA
>JBFESJ010000027.1:0-22948 GCA_041548585.1 Desulfobacterales bacterium
GGCGGATTTTTGGGAGAGCATCCGATCAAGCTGTTTATCAGGGATACCCACACCAAGCCGGATGTGGCTGTCCGTGAGGCCAAGGACCTGATTCTTAGGGATAAGGTCAGGTGCATCCTGGGCACCTATTCCAGTGCCTGTGCCGCAGCCATCAAACCGGTCTGCCAGGAATACAAAGTTCTGCATATTCCGGCCATCAGCAACTCGGAAAACATCACCCAGGTCAATTTCAGCCCGTACACCTACCAGGTGGTTCCCAACAGTTATATGCAGGCCAAGGCCGTGGTTTTAGGCGTTGCGGAACTCGCCAAAAAGAAGGGGTGGAAAGAATATATGACCATTGCCTCTGACTATGAATGGGGTCGATCCACCCAAAACAATACCGTCGAGCTTTTAAAGCAAATCGCACCGGAATTAAAACTGAAAAAGGAATTCTGGCCGAGACTCGGTGAGACACAGTTTACCTCTTATATTACGGCCATCATGGGGCAGAAACCGGATTTTGTCATCGGTTCCATCGCTTCCAAAGACAACGTTGCCTGGATGAAGCAGGCAAAGGCCTATGGCTTTTTCAACAAAATTCCCTACCCTGGATCCCTGATCAGTGTATCAGAACTGATACTCCAGTCCAAAACCCTTACCCGCGGACTGATCGGTCTGTGCCGGGCCCCCTTCTTTGCACATCTGGACGTGCCCATGATGGCAGATTTTGTTAAGAACTTTAAGGCCAAGTACAACCGGTATCCGAGCGACTGGGCCGTTATGGAATATGATGCAGTCTATGTTTTAAAGCAGGGTATCGAAAAGGCGGCCAGCATCGACTCGGATAAAGTGAAGGACGCACTGAAAAGCGCCACCGTTGATACCACTCGAGGCAAACTTATTTTCCGTGATATTGACAATCAGTTAAGCTGCTCCTCTTATATCGGCGTGGTGGCGGATGATCCGGCGTATCCTTTCCCCATCTACCATGATCTGGTTGAGGTCAAAGGTCCGGATTCATGGCGTCCCGAAGCTGAGATTCTCGAAGCCAGATCAAAAGAGAAATAATTTAGGAAAGCATATGGATGCTTCTTTGATTTTTGCGCAGTCTATGAGCGGACTATCCCGGGGCATGATGTTGTTCCTCATTTCTTCGGGATTGTCTCTTATTTTTGGTGTGATGAACATTCTTAATTTTGCCCATGCGACATTTTGGCTGATCGGGGCCTACCTTTGCTACACGTTTTGGTTCCTGATGCAGGATTACGGCTTTGCCATATGGATCAGCATACCTCTGGCCGCTTTAACCCTGGCCGCTTTCGGCTGGGTTATCGAAGTCGTGTTGATCCGCCGGGTATACAACCGCGATTTGCCTGAACAACTTCTGCTCACCTATGCCATGGTTCTGGTATTGGGGGATTTGATCAAAATTGTCTGGGGAGTGGACGACAAACTGATCGAACGACCGCCACTGGTTGCCGGTCCCGTTTTTATTTTCGACATGCCGTTCGATTCCTATTTCATTTTCGTCATTTTTATCGGACTTGCGGTGGCTTTTGGCCTGTGGTGGTTTTTGAAGAAGACCCGTTACGGCCATATTGTGAGGGCAGCGGTATTCAGCCGCGAGATGGTGAGCGCCCTGGGAATTCCGATTCCCAGGATCTATGCCGGTGTATTTGCTCTGGGGATTTTCATTGCCGGCCTGGCAGGGGCAGTTCAGGCCCCCGTGGGATCCATTACACTGGGAATGGATATGGCTGTTGTCATTCAAGCGTTTTGTGTTGTGGTCATCGGGGGGTTTGGAAGCCTTCTGGGCACCTTTGTGGCAGCCATTATTGTGGGGGAAGTGTATGCCTTTTCAATCCTTTTCTGGCCCCAGGGTGCCCTGGTTCTGATCTTTGTCGTCACGGCATTTATATTAATTATACGGCCCTGGGGGTTGTTTGGAACGGCTACACGGGCTTAAAGCTGAACGTAACACCCTAATTTGATCGCAAACAAAATGAAGAAATGAAATTCGCTCAATTAGGGTAACAAAAACAAGGCAGGATCTTATGATTAGATACGGGTGGCTCGGGCTGATTTTTATCGCAACGCTTATTTTGCCCCTGGTCATCGGGGAATACTGGATTCATGTCGCTGTCGAGATTTTGATTTTAGGACTGTTTGCGGTGAGCTTTAATATGATTTTCGGGTACATGGGTCAGCTTAGCTTCGGGCATGCGGCATATTTCGGTGCGGGCGCTTATGCCACCGGCTTGCTCATGGTAAAGACGTCGGTTCCACTGCCGATCTGTCTGGCGGTTTCCATGATTACAGCGGGGTTGTTGGCGCTGGTCATCGGTTATTTTTGTGTCCGCTTGACCGGGATATACTTTGCCATTCTGACCATGGCATTCGGGCAGTTGTTGTACTACATCATCTTTCAGTGGTACTCGTTTACCGGTGGGGACGACGGTCTGCAGGGCATCGTCCCCCCGGAATGGATTATCGGCGTTACCGCCTATTATTACTTCACTCTTTTTATCGTTACTGTGGCCCTGGTCGTCATGTGGATTATCAGTGAATCACCTTTTGGGTATACCATGCGGGCCATCCGGGACAATGCCGACAGGACCCGGTTTATCGGTATCAATGTTCAGAGATATATGCTCATCAATTTTGTCGTTGCGGGCATGTTCGCTGGTTTGGCCGGGGGCCTGCTGGGACCGTTCAACAGGAGCATTGCTCCTGACCTGTGTAACTGGCATCAATCCGGCGTGCCGGTATTTATGACCGTCATCGGCGGTCCTTTAGGCTTTTTAGGTCCCATGATCGGCTCGGTCATTTACACCTTCTTATTTGCCTTTGTCACGGGCTTTACCGAATACTGGCCGTTGACCATCGGGTTGGTCATTATCTTCGTTGTTTTGTACATGCCGGGTGGCGTCCTTGGGTTGGCCAAGAAAAAATTCGAAACCATCGGAGCCAAGGAATCAATGGACGCGGAGGCATAATTATATGGCAATTCTAAAAGTGGAGCATCTCAACAAAGCTTTCGGAGGGCTTCAGGCGACAAACGATGTGAATTATGAGATGGAGACCGGAGAGCTTTCCGGCATCATCGGCCCCAACGGCGCCGGGAAAAGCACATTTTTTAATCTTCTCACCGGCTACTATAAAGTTGATTCGGGCAGGATATTCTTTCAGGGGAAAGATATTACAAACTGGCCGCCCCACAGAATTTCCCGTTTAGGAATTGCTCGGGCTTTTCAAGTCAGTAATATTTACCCTGCCCTGACGACCTATGAAAATATTCGGCAGGCGATTCTTGCACAGCAAAAACGAACGCTCAATTTTTTTACGCCGGCCCGCCGGCTGGCAAAAGAAGAAACCCAAGAGCTTCTCGAGGTAACAGGACTTTTCCAGCACGCAGACATGATCGCCGGAACCCTTTCACAGGGGGATAAAAAATGCCTGGAACTGGCCATTGCCCTTGGAAGCAAGCCTGAACTGCTCTTTCTGGATGAGCCGACGGCCGGGATGTCCGGAGAAGAAACTCATGAGACGATGAATCTGGTTAAACGATTGAACCAGGAGCTGGATTTGACTATTCTTTTTACCGAGCACGATATGTCCGTTGTCTTCGGATATGCCAAGCGGCTCACTGTTTTACATCAGGGTACCATTATCGCGGAAGGCAGCCCGGAAGAAGTCAGGAAGAATGAAGCCGCCCAAAAGGTCTATCTCGGGGAGGAAGTATGATACTGGAAGTTAAAGAGATCAACACCTATTACGAGACAAGTCATATTCTTTTTGATGTGTCCCTTTCGGTGGATCGCGGTGAAATCGTCTGCCTTCTCGGCCGAAACGGAGCGGGCAAGACCACAACCATGAGAAGCATTATGGGCCTGACCCCGCCGAAAATAGGAAGCGTTCGATTCAATGGGGAAGAATTGCGAGGTCGACCGCCACATTACATCGCACGAAAAGGAATGGGATATGTGCCGGATAATCGATTAATTTTTCCGGACCTCACGGTGCTCGAAAATTTAGAGCTTGGCGTTAGGATACCCAAGAATTTCCAAGGTGAACGGTGGACCCTCGAACGAATATATGAGCTTTTTCCAATTCTCGCCGATAGAAAACTTCAGTTCGGTGGAACATTGAGCGGTGGCGAACAGCAGATGCTGACGGTGGGAAGAACACTGATGGGAAATCCTGAACTTCTTCTTCTGGATGAGCCCGTTGAAGGACTGGCCCCCTTGGTGGTGAAAGATTTGGGCAAACAGATCTTAAAGATTAAGGAGATGGGGCAAACCATTCTTTTTGCAGAGCAAAACGTCAATTTTGCCACCCTGACGTCGGACCGGGCCTATGTGATCGATAAAGGAAAGATTCGATATCAGGGGAGCATTGAAGAACTCAGTACCAACGAAGAGATAAAGAAAAAATATCTGATGATATAGATCAGCGGGAAGGCCCTCTTTCGGCCATTGCAGAGCCAGGACCAGGTATATCCTCTTTTCCATCCTCCGGGAGATGGGCGAAAAAGGGAAACAATATGTTACGACCGGGTAAGACTTATAAGGAAGTTTACCATGCCTTTCAATGGGAAATTCCCAAGTTCTATAATATCGGCGTGGATATCTGTGATAAATGGGCGTCGCAACATAACAGCCTGGCGTTGATATATGAAAATGAAGATGGACGGGTCGAAAAATATACCTTCCGGGATCTAAAACGCCTGTCCAATCAATTGGCCAACGGCCTGAAGGCCAACGGCTTCGTCCGGGGAGACCGGTTGGGGATTTTGCTTCCCCAATGCCCTGAAACCGCTATTTGCCACATTGCCGCTTATAAGATCGGAGCCATCGCTATTCCTCTGTTTACGCTTTTTGGAACAGACGCTCTGGCGTATCGGTTATCGAACAGCGAGGCCAAAGGCATTGTCACCGATTCGACAAACTTGCCGAAGATTATGGAAATATGGGAAAACCTGCCGCATCTCAAAACAGTTCTGGTAACGGACGGAGCAACACCTGAAAACGTGCTGGATTTTCGCGAAGTGGTCAAAAAAGGATCCCCTGATTTTCAAGCGGTAAAAACCAGGGCGGATGATCCGGCCCTCATTATTTACACCTCCGGTACCACGGGACCCCCCAAAGGCGCTTTGCATGCCCATCGCACCCTGCTGGGGCATTTGCCGGGGGTCGAGTTCCCTCACAATTTCTTTCCGAAAAAAGACGATTTTTTCTGGACGCCCGCAGACTGGGCATGGATCGGCGGGCTGATCGACGTGCTGTTTCCAAGCTGGCACCACGGCATACCGGTTCTGGCGCATCGGGCCAAAAAATTCGACCCCGAGGCCGCCTTTCATCTCATTTCCAAATACAACATCCGCAATGCGTTTATGCCGCCCACCGCACTCAAACTCATGCGCCAGGTGAAAGATCCCAAAAGCCGCCACCGTTTTCGGATGCGCAGCATCGGAAGCGGCGGCGAAACCCTGGGCCAAGAACTGCTCGACTGGGGCAGAGAGGTAATGGGATTGACCATTAACGAGTTTTACGGTCAAACCGAATGCAATCTCATTGTGGGCTGTTGTTCAGAAATCATGGAAATCCGGCCCGGATCCATGGGAAGAGCCATACCCGGCCACAGGGTTGACGTTGTTGATGAAAAGGGCTCCCCGGTGAAAACTGGAATCGGTGGGGAGATCGCCGTTAAACGTCCTGATCCGGTCATGTTTTTGGAGTACTGGCGAAACCCCGAGGCCACACGCAAAAAATTTATCGGGGATTGGCTTTTAACCGGGGATCTGGCCCAAAAAGACGACGACGGGTATTTTTGGTTCAAGGGCCGCAAGGATGATGTGATCACCAGTGCCGGCTACCGGATCGGGCCGGCAGAAATCGAAGAGTGTCTGATGAAACACCCGTCCGTGGTCATGGCAGCTGTGGTGGGAAGCCCGGATAAAATACGAACCGAAATTGTGAAAGCCTTTATCGTGCTCAAAGCAGATGTCGAGCCCGACCCGAAGATCGGCGTAGAAATCAAAGATTTTGTCAAAGTTCGCCTGGCCGCCCATGAGTATCCCCGGGAAATCGAATTTGTCAATGAACTTCCCATGACCGCTACAGGGAAGATTATGCGAAAAGAACTAAAAAACCTGGAGATAGAAAAAACGTCAAAAGCGTAATGAATTGATTTATCAGATTTGTGAAATCAAACGGTTTAAAGGAAATTGATCATGGCCAAACTTTTATGGGAACCATCTGAGGAAAGAATCAAAAACACAAATATGTACCGATTCATGAATTTTATCAATGCTAAGCACCACCAGGATTTTTCTGAATATGTTTCCCTTTACCAGTGGTCCATTGATAATATATCAGACTTCTGGGCTTCAATGTGGGAATTTGCTGAAATTAAAGCGTCAAGGCCTTATGAACAAATCATAGACGATGTTGGAAAAATGCCTGGGGTCAAATGGTTTTCCGGGTCTCGGCTTAATTTTGCGGAAAACCTTCTACGGTATCGGGACGATCGGCCTGCCCTCGTCTTTAGGGGGGAAGATCGAGTTGCCAGAACGATGACGTATGCCGAGCTTTATGATGAAACGGCCCGTGTTGCCAGATCTTTAAGGGCAGCCGGCGTTCAGGCGACTGACCGGGTGGTCGGCTTTATGCCCAACATGCCTGAAACCGTTATCGCTATGCTGGCCGCCAGCAGTATCGGCGCAACCTGGTCTTCCTGCTCTCCTGATTTTGGAATAAAAAGTGTGCTGGATCGATTCGGACAGATCAAGCCCAAAGTACTATTCACCGCGGATGGATACTTTTTCAAAGGAAAAAGGCTTGACAGTCTTGAACGCGTTTCAAGTATCTTGAAAGAACTTCCATCCGTTGAAAAAGTGGTCGTCGTGCCTTACACCCTGCAAGATCCGGATATCGGAACCGTATCGCATGCGATCCTTTATGACGATTTCAAATCACCCGAATCCGGCCTTACAATTGAATTCGAGCAACTCCCCTTTGACCATCCCCTCTATATCATGTATTCCTCGGGCACCACCGGCCTTCCCAAATGCATGGTTCAGAGTGCCGGAGGGATTCTTGTCCACCATCTAAAGGAACTCATTCTTCATACCAATTTAAAACGAGAGGACACCATATTTTACTTCACCACATGCGGCTGGATGATGTGGAACTGGCTGGTCAGTTCTTTGGCTGTTGGTGCCACACTGGTTCTTTTTGATGGAAATCCCTTTCATCCGGACCCGGGAGCACTCTGGAAGATGGCCCAGGAAGAAAAAATCACAATATTTGGAACCAGCGCGGGATACATTGCAGCCTTTCAGAACGCCGGTGTGAAGCCCGGAAAGAGCTATGACCTCTCTCCGCTCAAGGCCGTGCTTTCAACCGGATCACCCCTGTCCATAGAAGGTTTCGAGTATATATACAAGGAAGTTAAGGCGGATCTTCAGCTGGCATCCATTTCCGGGGGTACGGACCTCAACGGCTGCTTTGCCCTTGGGAATCCAATGGGGCCGGTCTATGCCGGTGAACTCCAGTGCAGGGGACTGGCCATGAAAGTTTTGGCTTTTGACGAAAACGGAAAATCGGTGATTAACCAGCAGGGTGAACTGGTCTGTACCGCGCCTTTTCCGTCCATGCCGATCTATTTCTGGAATGATCCGGACACTAAAAAATATCTTGGCGCCTATTTTGACGTTTATCCCAATATCTGGCGACATGGAGACTATATCGTCGTCACCGAAAGAGGCGGCGTCATCATGTACGGGCGGTCGGACGCTACCTTGAATCCCGGCGGAGTTCGCATCGGAACCGCTGAGATCTACCGCCAGGTGGATCTTTTAAAGGAGATTGAAGACTGCGTTGTTGTGGGGCAGAATTGGAAAAACGATGTCCGTGTTATCCTGTTTGTCAAAATGATCGAAGGGTCTGAACTGACCGATGAGATTGTCGATAAAATAAAAAGTACCATTCGCACCAATGCGTCACCAAGGCATGTTCCGGCATTAATTTTGCCAGTTCCGGATATTCCATACACCCACAATATGAAAAAGGTCGAACTGGCCGTTAAAAAGGTCATTCACAACCAGCCGGTGCTCAATAAAGACTCGCTGAGCAACCCGGGAGCACTCGATTATTTTGCCAATATAAAGGCGCTACAGGAAGATTAATCTGGGTCTCAACTATTATCCTGATTGAGCCAGGCTATATTGAGGAGGTATATGTTATCTGGTATGCCCAAACAGGTTCGGACACCGTAATTGGGCCTCAGATGTGCTTTTGAGACGGCTTGTGCATGTATTGGTCTTTTTGTGGGAATAAATTTAAGATTTATTAAAACCTGCGGAATGTGATCTTGCAACTATCTATTTTTACTCAAAATGAGATACGTAAATGGTATCTTAGAGATCATACCCATTTAATTCCTGCAGCAACCTGCATTATCCCATATCCGTTAGTATTTAGATAATATAATTGATGGTTATCAAGTCAAGCGAGTCCTATTTTGAAGCATTTTTATGGACAAAACAAAGTCTGGTCCTCTGCACAAGAATTTTCTACTCAAAGCCGATCCAGGTCGCAATATTTTCAATCGGTTCCCGGTTGCTGACCACCCTGTTGGCCGGAAAATCCCAGTTGGGATACCCGATGGCAACGGAGATGACAATCCGTTTGGATTCGGGTATGCCGGCATATTCGTGCAGCACTTCAGGATACGTGATTCCCTGGTTGGCAATGCAGGTACCCAGCCCATAATGCAGTGCGGCCAGACAAATGTTTTGTGTTACCGCGCCGATGTCGAAAATCGGCCGGGGATAGGACAATGATCGATCCACAAAAATAACGATCGCCGCCGGCGCATTAAAAAACCGGAATCCCAGTTTCATCCATCGGTTCCTTTTCTCAATATCTCCTCTGGGAATATCCATGAGCCCAAAGAGCTGTTTGGCAATTTCGATCTGACGCCGCCGATAGATACTGTCCGGAGGCAAGCCTTTGGGTGGAAGATCGGGATGGGGCGGTGCCTTTGAATTCAATTTTTCAATATTTGCCGTTCTGATCTTATCCAGGATATCACCCGCGACAATGGTAAATTCCCATGGCTGGCTGTTTTCAGCAGAGGGGGCGCGGGTTGCTGTTTCTAAAATTTCCTTTAGGATGTGTTGCGGGACAGGATCGGCCTTGAAGTCTCTGATGCTCTTTCGTGTTCTTATGGTTTCGATGACATTCACAATAGTGCTCCTATGAAATATTTCGGGCTTGGCCCGAATACCAGATGCAACCGGTTCAAAAAACCAATGTCTTTTAAGTTGACAGACAACCAACTTTTATTATATTAAACTCTCTCGCATGTTATATACTTTCCCATAACATTTATGCTTGGCCCAATTCAAGACCGGATCATTTTCACGGTTACGATTATTCTCTGATAAAATTTCGGCGTTAAAATCACCGACTTTTTTATATATAAAGTTCGCATTGTTTTATGATTTAAAAGATGGATGTGTATGTTTTTTCGGTTTTTTTAATCTTAACAGAACGATTGGGAGGATCTTCAAAATGGCTAAAAAATGGGTTTATCTCTTGGATGAAGTTGATCAGGCAGAAGCGTATGTCGGTGGTGAGTGGGACGCTCTTCGCGGACTGCTCGGTGGCAAAGGCGCAAATCTGTCGGAAATGGTTCGTATCAATGTTCCGGTGCCACCCGGGTTTACGGTGACCACCGAGGCCTGCAACACCTATCTGGAATCCGGCGAAACATTTCCCAAAGGAATGAGAGAAGAGATGCTTGAAGCTCTGAAGGCCGTTGAAGAGACTACCGGAAAAAAATTCGGTAACCAGAAAAATCCGCTTTTGGTTTCCTGCCGCAGCGGCGCCAAGTTCTCTATGCCGGGTATGATGGACACCGTGCTCAATATTGGACTGAACGATAAAACCGCCAAAGGAATGATCAAACTGACCGGTGATGAACGTTTTGTCTACGATTCTTATCGCCGCCTGGTTCAGATGTTCGGCAATGTGGTCATGGGCGCTCCTGATGAGGCCTTTGAGGAGGTCATCACCGAAGCCCGTATAAAAGCCGGCGTGAAAACCGATGCCGAGCTGTCGGCCAATGACTGGAAAGATGTGATCAAAAAATTCAAGGTCATCTTCAAACAGTATGCCGGGCGATATTTTCCAAGCGATCCGTTTGAACAGCTTTTTCTGGCCACAGAAGCTGTGTTCAGGAGCTGGAACGGGAAAAGGGCTGTTGACTATCGAAATGCCGCAGGGATTTCCCATGACCTGGGCACTGCGGTGACGGTTCAGACCATGGTGTTCGGAAATATGGGCAATGACAGCGCGACGGGTGTTGCCATGACCCGGGACGGCTCCACAGGAGAAAATCGAATTGAAGGTGACTACCTGATCAATGCGCAGGGAGAGGATGTGGTTGCCGGGATCCGGTTAACCAACGAGATTTCTCAATTAAAAGAGGAAATGCCCGAGGCCTATGCCGAGTTTGAAAATATCTGCAAACAGCTGGATTCACATTATCGTGAGATGCAGGATGTGGAGTTTACCATTGAAAAGAGCAAATTCTGGATGCTGCAAACCCGCGACGGCAAACGCACGGCCCAGGCCGCGGTTCGAATTGCCACAGAGATGGTGGAGGAAGGTCTGATCACCAAAGAAGAAGCGGTGATGCGTATCAGTCCTGAACAGGTCGATTTTTTTCTGCACCCGCAGTTTGATCGGGATGCTGTAAAAGAAATCAAAGCCAAGGGGGACATGCTGGCCAGAGGCCTGAATGTATCTCCGGGTGCGGCGTACGGCGTTATTGCCCTTGACGCGGATATTGCCGAGTTGTGGGCCAAGGAGGAAGGCAAGCAAGTCATCATGGTCAGACCGGAAACCCGGCCGGACGACGTACACGGGATGCTGGCCTCACAGGGTATTCTCACCAGCCGTGGCGGCCGCACCAGCCATGCGGCATTGGTTGCCCGCCAGTTCGGCAAACCGGCCGTCGTGGGCGTGTCCGAACTGAATATCGACATGGTCAAGCGCCAGGTAGAGGTAGACAGTAGAATCATCAAAGAAGGAGACTGGATCTCCATTGACGGCACTGTCGGCGAGCTTTATGCGGGAAAGGTTAAAACAATGGTGCCGGACATTAAAGATCCCTGGCTGATGAAGCTCCTTTCCTGGGCGGATGATTTTCGCAAACTCGGTGTATGGACGAACGCCGATTATCCTGCCGATGCCCAGCGTGCAAGGGATTACGGCGCAGAAGGCATCGGGCTGTGTCGCACGGAACACATGTTTTTCGAAGCTGAACGTCTGCCCTTTGTACAAAAGATGATTATGACCGACCTGCCGAGTGAACGGCGTGATGCACTCGACGCTTTGCTGCCGTTTCAAAGGGAAGATTTTGCAGGCCTTTTCCGGGTCATGGACGGACTCCCGGTCATTATCCGCCTGATCGATCCCCCACTGCACGAATTTTTACCCAACCACATTGATCTGCTGCGTGACTTGTCTGATCATAAGATTCGCCTGAAAAGCGCCGGCACACTCGAAGAAATCGACACGCTGTTAGATAGGATCGAAAAAGAAGAACACATTCTCAAACGGGTGGAAAGCCTGCACGAGTCAAATCCCATGCTGGGTTTGCGTGGCGTTCGACTCGGCATCCACATTCCGGAACTGACCGTCATGCAGGTCCGTGCCATATTTGAGGCCGCGTGTCTGGTGGCCAAAGAGGGTATCGAGGTGCACCCCGAGGTGATGATCCCCCTGACCAGCCATGTAAACGAGCTGAAAGTTCAGCGAAAGGCCCTTGAAGCCGAGGCCAAGAAGGTTATGAAAGAACAGGGCATTAAGCCGAAATACAAGTTCGGAACCATGATCGAAATACCGCGTGCCGCCCTTACCTGCGACCAGATCGCGGAACATGCCGCTTTTATATCCTTTGGGACCAACGACCTGACCCAGACCACCTTCGGTATTTCCAGGGACGATGCCGAGGCAGGGTTTTTGATCGAATACATGGAAAAAGAAATCCTGCCGGAGAACCCCTTTGCCGTCATAGACCGGGACGGAGTGGGCATGCTGATGGAAATAGCGGTTCAAAAAGGGCGGTCCGTCCGGCCCGATCTGGAATGCGGCATCTGCGGAGAACACGGCGGCGATCCGGAATCGATCCAGCTGTGCCATGAACTGGGGTTGACGTATGTTTCGTGCTCGCCGTTCCGCATACCGGTTGCACGTCTGGCTGCCGCCCATGCAGCCCTGCGTGAAAAAAGAGCAGAAAAATAGTTAAAATTTAACATATAACAATCACGAAGACACGAAATGTTGAAAGCACGAAATAATACCAAACTTTCGTGTCTTCGTGCTTTCGTGATGTATTCATCGGAAGGACGTGTATCATGGCACTATTTCTCGTTCAACACGGCAAGAGCCTGCCCAAGGACAAGGATCCCGAAAAGGGCCTCTCTCAAGAGGGAATCGCCGAAACCGAGCGCATTGCCCAGGTGGCCAAAGGATATGCGGTTGGTGTGTCAAAGATAACGCACAGCGGAAAGACCCGGGCCCGTCAGACCGCCGATATCTTCGATGCGGCCCTGAAACCCAAAGGCGGGATTCATGAGCGCAGCGGGCTGAATCCCTTAGACGATGTGACCGTATTTGCCGATACCATCGATTCTACAGAAGATAATATGCTGGTGGGTCATCTGCCGTTCATGGAACGGCTGACCGCCTATTTGATCACGGGATCTTTCGAAAAACCGGTATTTAAATTTCAAAACAGCGGTATCGTATGCCTGGACATAGACCCGGCCACCGGGTCCTGGGTGATCCAGTGGACGCTCATGCCCCATATCGGATAAAAACCGGCTAAAGGATCGGTTGACCCATCAAAATAATGGACAAATCAATCTTCTGGTAAATCCGGATGAATGTCTATTTGATTGAAAACTTCAAATTGATTTGTCGCGTAATACTTTACCGGGTTGCCCGCATCGTCAACAACGTGTATATTCACGAGGTCTCCGGCGTTAATATCCGGCGTGTCGGATGCTTTAGATTCAGAGAGTTTCCATGCCATTCTCCATATCGCGATCTCTGACAGCCACGGCCCTTCATCCAAATCCGGGAAATAATCCGTGATAATTTCAGAACCAACCCGCTTTTGAAAGTGAACTCGAAAGCCTTTACGTTTTTTCACCCAACCCTCGTCAATGATTTTATATGCTTCAGCGCTCTTCATTTAAATCTCCTTAAATGGGTGTGCCGTGTTTTCTTTAGAATAATATACCTGCATTTGAGGCAAGGCCAAAGTGATTTTTTCCTGGTCAAAACGCAGCTTGGTTTTCTCGAGCAGTTCGCGTGTAACGACAAACGCTTTTACGTTTTCTACCCAGCCCCGTCCTTGCAACTCCATATAGCCTTTTTCAAGACTCATTAAATATACAACGGGTCGAGGTTTGGCCAATACCCGGGGATCCTCAACCATAATGGCCTCTATTAACCGTTTGGCTTTCATTAGGTCTTGATCGTATTTGATATTTACTTTGAGTGAAAATCGTCTGGTGGGTGTAAAATGGTAATTTATGATGTCGTCATTGAGTATCTTTCGGTTAGGGATGAATACCGTTTTGCCGTCAAAGGTTCTAAGCCGGGTGTTCAACGCAGTAGTGGCTTCTACTTTCCCCAGAAGATCTCCGGCTTTAACCGTATTGCCAACTTTGAAAGGAAGCGTCGGAATAAGCGGGCGAAACACGGCGATTACACCCACTGCAGCCAGACTGATAATGGTTAATATTTGAAGAACGGGCCTGGGAGGTAAGCCTGCCTGAACCGAGGCTAAGATAGCCACTGTGGCGATGATTATGACGCAAATGATATTTCGGAATATGGATGCTCGGGTCGGATTCAGGGGTAATTTATTAAGGCCTCGTTTTAATGTCTTATTTGCCCATTTGACGGCGATGAGTCCCACTACGACAATGGCCAATGCGATGATCATGTCTCGCCCATGATCGGCCAATATGTCTCCAAGCTTTTGAAATTTTTCGATTTCTCTCGCCATTCGCATTCTTGTTCTCCTCAACTTGAAAATAACGTTTAAACCCTGTCATCCCGCAAAATAAAATCGCCGAAGGCCTGACCCGTGTCAGTGATCCTTCGGCGACGGATGTACATTACATGATATTGCAGACCTCGCTTGAAAAGACTTAACGATATCTGCACAGCGTATTATTTGGCCTCTTTGGTTTCAGGGGCCTCTTTGGTTTCAGGGGCCTCTTTGGCTTCAAGGGCGCTTTTAAATTCTTTTTTGGAGATCTTTTTGACTTCAGAGTTCTGCAACGTCACATTGGTTTTGGTCTTTTCATCCGTGAATTTTATGGCCCCGCCTCTTTCATCTTTGATTTTCTTTGTGTAATAGATGCTGCCACCGGCCGGGTCTTTGACCTGATAATATCCACCACAGCCCACGATCCCGACAAAGAAAAATCCCGCCAGCAGAATTGCTAAAACTTTGCGTTTCATTTGTCCTCCTTTCTTTAGATGATTGTTTTATGCGTTTGGATGGGAAAAATTGACTTGGCGTGCGAACTCCCCATAAAGCGTCCTATGGCAGAGTTATAGGATGTTTATAACATAATTCATCATCAGCTTCAAGGCTTACAAGGATGCGCATATTTATCCTTTATAAAAGCGTTTTAATGTTATAGTAATAACATATTTTAAAAACAAGATATATTCTTTACGAGAAATCCGGATGAGGAGGATCGTTATGCACGATACCATCAATTCTAAATTTCGGTTTTTGTGCCATTACAGGATTACCGGTGCGGGTCTACTGATTTTTATGTTTGTTTTCGGCTTAACCGCGTGTGCAACAAAAAAGCTTAATGAAATTAACTTGATGCCTGCGCCGGACGTCTATGAAGAAGGTGCAGTCGATCCGTTCACCGACACAAATCCCATCGAGAAAATTCCATACAAAGGGATCCTGTATGCCACGGACCGGTCTCCGGCCGGCGCAGACGAACACTTCTACAAAAACAAAAGAGGAAATTTGCTGCGACTCGGTTTTGCGAAAATACAGTCCGGAAAAGAGGATATCACCTGGGAGGAAGCACGGCGCATTTCTTTGCTAAAGAACCGAGCAGACACATACCCCCTAAAAGTAACTGAAGTAGAGGAGCTCGGCATTCTGGATCGAAGCATTACGGTGTTTACACCTCCGGATTTAATAACAAAAGCGCCTCATCTGCCGGCGGAACGTTTTGCCGAATTGGTCAATGAAAAATTAAAACTATCGCAGCGCAAAGATATCTACGTCTACGTCCATGGTTACAAGGTCGTTTTCGAAAACCCCCTTTTGGTTGCGATGGAGTTGTGGCACTTTCTCGGGTATGACGGTGTATTTGTCGCTTATGCATGGCCGTCAACACCAAAGGCCCTGGCCTATGTATCGGATGTGGAGACCGCCGCCCTCTCGTCACATTATCTACAAATTTTATTGGAATACCTCTCTGAGGAAACCGATGCGGAGAACATCCATATCGTGGGTTACAGTGCCGGAACGCGATTGGTCATCTCTGCATTGGCGAAACTCGCAATGGTGCATGCAGACCAGGACAAGGCCTCTATTCGACGAAAGCTGAAAATCGGGCATGTGATTCTGACGGCAAGCGATTTCGACCGCCAGCTTTTCGGTATCCATCTCGTCAAAGGGCTGTTAAAGGTCCCCAAAACCCTCACCGTTTACGTGTCGGAATCCGATTCGGCCCTGGGTTTTTCCAGATGGCTCTTCAACCGGGAGCGCCTCGGGCAGATGTGGAAGGACCGCACATTACCGGACACCGCAGCGTCGTATCTTCGAAAACGTCAAGAACTCATATTCATCGATGTCACGGATGCCGAATCGGCGGCTGCCAAGAACGGGCATGCCTATTTTCGCAAGAGTCCATGGGTCAGCAGCGATATCCTTATGACACTGATGCACGACTTCAGGCCGGATGAGCGCGGGCTGGTCCAATCCGAGGACATTTCGATCTGGACCTTTCCTTCGGATTATATCCAGCGGCTGAGATCCGCGTTGCTCGAGGTGTCGCCTGACACCAAAAAAAGCCTTGAATGAGCCTCTGAGTTCCACACCCCATACCCGCTCAAACCTAAATGAGCGATTGTCGAGTTTGCCGGAGCTGCAAGGCGCAGGGGGTGCCGCTGTAGTCGGCTACCGCAAGCGCCCTGCAACATAGCAGATTCGGTAAAACCGGCAATCCCGAAGGGTTTCGAATGGTGACAATTTTTTGAATAAATACATTCACTTATTGGATTAGACCTGTTGGCATTCTTAGCAATGTATATGTATCTTAAATTATTAAATTTTTAAATTCCTGTCACTATTTGAAACGCTCAGTTTAGGTCAAAAGGTGTTGACGGATATTTCAAGAAAAAGTATGGTATGACCATGATCAACATACAGCGAGGTGTTAAGAATCATGGAAGCCAAAGGTTTTGACGACCTGTTTACGCCCGATGTTTTGAAACAGCTGTTTCCGGAAGACCGTTCCGACCAGTTTTTTGATGCCCTTTACGGCGATGCCGGAGAAGGTGCTTACGACATCAGTCTCGAATTCACCGGCGCCCGGGAAAACCGGCTGGAGTTTATGCTGCGCCTGACCCAGCGCCCTGGAAAATGCATCACCTGCAGTCTCACCTACGGGCTGCCCGAAGTCTTTACCCGCCATCCCATCATCAATATCAAGGGACTGATTCAAAATATCGACGCGCTCCTGGATGGCAGGGGCACGTGTGCGGACTGGCAGCTCGGGGCCACTCAGGAAATGTCGGATGTTGTGCATGTGATACCCCTCTCAATCACCCTAACCAAATAGGTCAGATCAATAATATGAACGAGTCCTGCCAGGGAGGGCTTTAGCTCACTTTAAACTTTGGGCACTTTTTGTAACATCTACTCCAAGACAGCGGGATAAATATTCTAACATAAAATACGTTACCATATTTACGAATCAGCGCACGAAGGTATGGCATGTTTTCTTTTAAAGATATTATCGATATTGCCGTGCAGATCGAACAAAACGGCGAGAAAATATACAGACGTGCGGCGGAAAAAATTCAGGATCCATCCCTGAGTTCTTTGCTGAAGTGGCTGGCCGATGAAGAAGTCAAGCATGTGGAATGGTTTGCAGCGCTCAAAGATACCATCGCAGACACCGGAGAACATCCCGAACAGGAGAAATTCGGCCGGGCATTATTGCAGAATGCTGTGGGAACCCACAGCTTGGCGCTGGAAGATGCGGATTTTTCCACCATGGAACAGATTCAGGACCTGATCAATCTGGTCATGGAATTTGAAAGTGACACGGTGCTGTTTTACAAAATGCTCCAGCCCCTGATCGAAGATCAGGAGACCCTCCATCAATTGCACGCCATCATTAAAGAAGAAGAGGACCATGCTGAGCGTCTCAAAGAGGTTCTGTCTGAATCTTAAATGCCAAATTTTAAAAAGAAATAAATTAGTTACTAAGCAGTTCTAAGCGAACCCGACATATTTTTGGTGATATGCTGTCTTTGAAATCCAGACAGAAAAAGTTACAAGTGACTAAAGTGAGCTAAAGTGAACTAAAGTTGAGGATGATAACGGCTGATTTCATTTAAACGCCAGCGCGCCAGCGCTTCATATACTTCCCCGTTGAATACGGGATAAATCGGCACTTTTGAAACGCCTCACGGCTTTACCGTGGTGAAAAACTGCCCCCCTTTTTGTTTTACAATGCCCCGAGCCAGAAAACTTTCAAGAATCTGCTGGTATTTTGTTTCGTAATCTTTGTTGAAATAAAGATCCACGGTCTCTTTAAACCACCAGGTTCTCATGAGATGGTCAAAAAATATATCTGCTTGAACAGAAAGGTGCATCATCAACGTGTAGATCATGATTTTTTTCAACAGGTCGGTGCCGATGCGTTCCGGGTGCTCTAAGTACCGGTTGAGTTTATCTTTGCATGAAGATACGGCGTCTTTGAATTGGGTAAACGGTTTGCCGTGCCCGGGATAGACCCGGTTGACATCCAGGGATTCGATTTTTTCCAAAGATTCCTGCAAAGAAAACAGGGCCCGGCTTCCTTCGATGCGAATGGTGATCACCGGCAGGTCGTTTTGCCAGAGGGTATCCGAAGATAAAAGGACCTTTTCTTTTGGGTGGTAAAGCACGATGCCGTCCGCCGAATGCCCCGGGGTGTAAATAACCTGAAATTCATGGGGCCCCACGGCAATGATGTCTCCGTCTTCAAGGGCCTGGGTGCAGTCAAAAAAGTCGCCTTTCTGATTGTAATATGTCCACCAGGTGGACCAGTCGTCTTTGGTGTCGATGAAATGTTTTCCGATTCGATGCATTGCAATGTCGCAACCGGATCGTTCCTGAATCATCCGGTTGCCGCCGATATGGTCGCAGTGGCAATGGGTGCTGATAATCTGCCGGACGTCCTCGAGGTTGACCCCAAGTGATGTGATGAGCTTTTCGGTAATGTTGAAGTCGGTGACATATCCGGTGTCGATGAGCACCGGATGTTCGGCGCGGTACACAAAATGATTGCCGTTGAGGTATCCTCTTTCAACAAAGAAAAGGTCTTTCATGATCTCCTGAACCGACATCTCTCCTCCTGGCTAGAACTCATTCCACAACCTACTCGCCGAAAGGCTCCAGGCGAAGTTTAGCTGCTTTTTCAGTTTGATTTTATGTTCACCGCCTTGCCTGTCCCGTAAAGCGGGGCTTATCCCGCCGTTAGCGGGAGTCGCTCGAGTCTCAGAGTTCACAGAGATGACTCTTTTTCCCTTTGTCGCTGAGTCGCCGACAAAGAGAAAGGGCTCAGCCACATTGTGGCTATTATCAAAAATACAAGATGCGAGTCTTATTCGTAAACATTTTATTAAGTTAATATTAGGTTTATCTATTTTTGTTCGTGCTCGATTGAACTGTTATCCAAAGAGCAGTTAGAATATTATTTTGAGGCCTTTATAAAATGCAAATTTTTGTTTGAGTTCAAGGCAGGCGAAAATTTTAACCGCAGACATACATTTAGTATTTCGAGGATTGAAATTTGAGCCTAACACAGAAGCCGGACAAAAAAGGGTGTTTTCTAAAGGTCTCACTTGGCAGATTTGATTGTAAGAGCTGCCACAACCCCCCATATCAGGTTAAAAAAGACAACAAACGCCGGCGCGTACATGCCGAGTTCCAATCCAAAATAACCTTTACCGGCTTTTAGCGGAAATATCACCAACAGCTGGACAAGGGTGGGAAAAAGACTGATGATCGCACCCTTTGTGATGAGCCTGGTATTCATAAAGGGCAAAACAAATACCAACCCCCAGATTCCTCCCCACACGATTCGGGGGTATAACCAGCCAAGTTTCAGCGCCGGAGCCATGGCCACCCCAAATTGTTTTGTGATTCCGTATTCACCAAACGCCCACGCCGCCAGGCTGTTTGCCAGTGCGCCCAAACATCCGGCTGCAAAGCAAATGAGTAGTTTTTTCATATCGTCCTCCTGATGTTTCAGAATATCAGCGAATGTTTCCTTGACCTGATTTTTTTATGAAATATTCGAAATAACGATTTGTTTGATAAGCAATAAAAATCTTTCCCGAAAATTTTCTTGCCATATTCGGGCGAACCTGGATATCGCATGAAAATTTTCGGGTTATAGGTCTAACGGACTCCTAACCCCCATCCCTCCTTTATTGATGACATGCGTATAGATCATCGTCGTTGAGACGTTCTTGTGCCCTAATAGTTCCTGAACCGTCCGGATGTCATATCCCGCTTCCAACAAATGTGTTGCAAAGCTGTGGCGGAATGTATGCGGACTGACCGGTTTCAATATCCCGGCCCTTCGCCCGGCATAACGTACGGCTTTTTGCAGCCCACTTTCACTGATGTGGTGCCGACGCATTTTCCCGCTTCTGGGATCCATTGAAATTCTATGGGATGGAAATACATATTGCCACCCCATCTCCCGTGCAGCATGTGGATATTTTCTCTCCAAGGCAAATGGAAGATATACCTCTCCATAACAGTTTTTCAAATCTTTTTCGTGCAGTATCTTGACCCGTTCCAGTTGGTCTGATAAAAGCACTTTTAGTTGCTCTGGAAGCAAGGTGGTTCTGTCTTTCATCCCTTTGCCATCACGAACGATGATGTGATTCTGCTCAAAATCGATATCCTTGGCCCGCAGACGGACGCACTCCATGAGCCGCAGTCCGCTGCCGTAAAGGAGCTGGGCCATCAACCGATGTAATCCTGACATTTCAGCCAGAACCCGGCGGGCTTCGGTTTTGCTCAGAACAGTTGGCAACTTTTCCGGCTTTTTGGCTCTCTTCATTCGGCCGAAGTCGCCCAATTCGATATTCAGGACCTGCTTATAGAGAAATACAATGGCATTGAGCGCTTGGTTTTGGGTGCTGGAAGCAACGCGCTTATGTGTGGCCAAATAAGAAATAAACTGAGAGATTTCTTTTTCTCCCATATCTTTAGGATGGCGCGTATTGTGATAAAAAATAAATTTTTTTATCCATTGGACATAGGCGTGTTCGGTTCGTATTGAATAATGTTTTTGTCGAATAACACTCCGCACCTGGTCAAGTAATTTCATAGCTCAATAAATTTCCGCAATTATTTTTTTAATATTATAATAATTTCACACAAACATACTATAATCATTTTAATTTTATCAATATAAAGTTTAATTTTACGTATTTTTTTACGGAATTTCGTCCATCTAATCTATGTTGGCAAGATAAGAAAGGGCATTCAATGAAAGATATATCTCAGGTAAAACATGTCACCACGTTGGCGAAAGTTGGACTGATACTAATGGTAAGCGCGATTCTCGGTGTTATCCTCTTCGCTGAACAGACGGGAGCGGATGCCCGGAAAAAGCGAGGCGGAAAACGCCCCAACATCCTGCTCATTGTCGCTGATGATATGGGTTGGTCGGATATTGAGCCTTTCGGAGGTGAGATTCGGACGCCTCACATTGGAAAACTTGCAAATGAGGGTATTAAATTCACGCAATTCTACGTTGGCCCTGCCTGTTCACCAACGCGTTCCATGCTGCTCTCGGGCACAGACAACCACCTCACCGGAATGGGAACCAATGCCGAAGTCATCTCGGAGAAGCAGCGGGGAAAGCCAGGCTACGAAGGCTATCTCAATGAAAGAGTGGTATCTGTCGCCGAGACTCTGGCAGCTTCCGGTTATGAAACCTTCATGGCAGGGAAGTGGCATCTAGGCGAAGAGCCGGAACACTGGCCGGACAAAAGAGGATTCCAGCGGTCTTTCGCAATGATGTTAGGCGGGGCAAGTCATTTCGGCGATGAGGCTGCTATGTGCAACGACTACTACCCCATCTATGCCGAGAATGGTAAGCGTACGCATACGCCCAACGATTTTTATTCATCAACGTTCTATGCGGACAAAATCATCAATTACCTGAAAACGAGAGATATAAGCAGGCCTTTTTTCGGCTATCTTGCGTTTACGGCACCTCACGATCCCATCCATGTTCCCGATGCATGGCTCAATGCTTACAAAGGCCGCTATGACGCCGGCCCCGACGCCATCAGGAAAGCACGGTTCGCCCGTCAGGTAGCGATGGGGCTTTTCCCAAAAGACACAAGGCTCTGGCAGATACCGAATCCACCGAAAGGTCATGACAGACACGTGCCGCCCTGGCAGGAACGTCCGGAGAAAGAACGTGCCTATTCAGCTCGGGTTATGGAAATGTATGCATCCATGGTTGAACTCATGGATCGCGAGATGGGACGAGTTATTGCCTATTTAAAAGAGACCGGGCAGTATGACAACACCTATATCATTTTTTTCTCAGACAACGGCGCAAACGGTGCACCCATGGGGGCTTATCCAAATACAGGAGAAGAATGGGTTGCCCGGAATTCAGACAACCGATTTGAGAACATCGGGAGAAAAGGGTCTCGCAACGCCATCGGTTTTGAGTGGGCGGTGGCCTGCAATTCGCCATTGCGCCTCATCAAGGGAACCATTGCCGAAGGCGGCATCAGGTCTCCGCTGATCGTGACCGGGCCGGGGGTAGCTTCCAACAAACGATCTGACACGTTGTTGCATGTCATGGACATAGCGCCGACGCTTCTTAGTATTGCAAATGCCGCGCATCCCCAAACGCTTAACGGAAAAAAGATGCTGGCGATGCAGGGAAAGTCGATACTTACCTGCTGGGAAGATGCGAAAAACAGCATCCGCTCGGACACGGATCATCTTGCCTGGGAACTTCTCGGATGGAAAGCCGCCCGCATGGGAGACTGGAAAGCAACCTGGCTTTCACCGCCCTTTGGGCAGAGCAAATGGCAGCTGTTCAACCTCAAAAGCGATCCGGGGGAAGCAATGGATCTTTCGTCAGAGAATCCGGATATAGTGCAGAAACTGATCCAAATATACGATGACTATGCCAAACGTTGCGGTGTTATCGAATCCTTGCGCGATATAGATATGTAACGCAGCGTGAATTGCCAACAATGGCATGAACGCTGACTGGTTTTTCGCTGGCGCTCAACCCCAGCAGGTTATGCCCACGTTATGCGTTTTATCGGAATAAGCCACTATTACAGTTTTTTATTTAGACACTTCCAATAAAGGTGACCCATGAAAAAGCCAGTTTTGTTATTACGAATGAGCTATTGGATAGCGGCAATTGCGGATTTCGGTATCGCGATATTAGTGTGCATACCTGAAAGGATGGGAGTAGCTGAAACAGTGTATCCGATGGGCCTCGCATCTGTAGTAATCTTCTCTTGGGCCGTGCTTTTATTAGTGGCCGATAGAAAACCTTTGGAAAGAAGGTGGATATTGATTCCAACTATACTTGTTGTTGCATTGATAGCTATCGTAA
>JBFESJ010000028.1:0-22561 GCA_041548585.1 Desulfobacterales bacterium
AGCTCGATTTCGTCCAGATACGGGGCAAGCATTCGAACATTTTGTACATAGGTGTCCGGATAAATGAATGATGTGGTTCCGATTTTAAATGGGAACATCCCTTTGTATGGTTTTGGCAGGGCAGGGTACATAAAAAAAGTTGCAAGTGGTCTAAAGTTAAAAAAATATCTGAACCGAGGCTTTTTAGTTAAATGATATTGAAACAAGCAAAAAAAGGAGCGATTCGGTGACTTCGGTCATGGCACCCAGCATGTCGCCGGTAATACATCCTATACGTTTTTTATAATAAAAAATGATTGTGACGATCGAAACTGCAAAGACAACGTTTAGCCAGATTCCCCTCCATCCAAGAAAGACCGAGAGTAAAACCGGAATCAGCATACCCCAGAAAGTATAAAACTTTAAGGGTTCGCCAAAAACATCGTATCCGGTGCCGCCTTCAGGCCTTCCGTATTGTAAAAAGCGTATGCCGAATATCATGCCACCTCTGGCGTAGGCAGGGATAAGAACCAGCAAAAGTGACCGGTGAGCATCCAGATGCATAATACCGGCCCATTTGATGGCCAATCCACAAATGATGGCAACGAGCCCCATAACGCCGATTCGGCTGTCCTTCATAATCATCAGCGCCTTTTCTCTATTTCTGTGCCCCATAAGACCATCGGCAGTATCTCCCAGACCGTCCAAGTGAAGCGCAGCAGTGATAACAGCAAGAAAGACAACGTCGAGAACTGCGGTTACCGGTTCCGGCCAGAACCTAAGGGCCACATGATCAAAAATGGATAGCAACCCACCGATGATCAAACCAACGATCGGAAAAAGGGGGACCATGCCTTTGGGATCATAAATCACTGATTTCCCGAGAGGGATGATGCTTAAAAATTGTAATGCAGCAATTAAACGGTTCATTGTAATATGTTATATCCCCCAAGATATTATCGCTTCATGTAGTGTTAAATTTTTGCCAATAAAATTTAACACTACATGAAGCTTGTTAAAATCGGTATCTTTATAACAACAAAATTTTCATGCTTCATTTTATTTTTACCGGAATACCGGCCACCATCCAAATGACGCTGTCCACGCAGGATGCAACCTTCTGGTTGGCAAATCCGGCGATATCTCTGAAAAGCCTGGCCAACTTGTTTTCAGGGACAATGCCGGTTCCCACTTCGTTTGATACCAGAATCACAGGGCATTCGGCTTTTTCAATAGATTTGGTGAGTTTTTGAATTTGCATGTCGATGTTTGCCGGATTTTCGTCATCCATGATAAGATTATTGATCCAAAGGGTCAGACAGTCGACGAGAATTACTTGTCCTTCTTCGCTATATTTATGTATGGATTCAGATAACAAAACAGGCACTTCAAGGGTTTCCCAGTCACTACTTCTTTGTTGTTGATGGCGCAACACCCGCTGTTCCATTTCCTTATCCTGGGGCACGCAGGTTGCAATAAAGATTTTTTGCCCCGCAATTTGCTCTGCCAGTTGCATGGCCTGGCTACTTTTGCCGCTCCTGCATCCGCCGATTATCAGTGTGGTTTCTTTCACCAATTTAATCTTCCCTCCACCCTTGAACAAAAAGGTTTTTTCTTTAGGCTCACTTGCATGCGAGTTCCAGATCCTTTACATTTTATTATCAGTGTGCGACCTTCCAAAACTAAATGAGAAGTTACTTTTTATTCAACTTGCCTATCGATATTCATATATTTTTGGGGAACCAAAGTTACCCGTGGACTTTTTCCGAGCGGGCTTTCGTCCACTAAAAGTGTGCATCCGTAGGCCGTCTCCAGGGTCTTATAGGTGAGTACTTCATCCGGAAGCCCTTGACACAAAACCTGACCCTTATGCAGTAAAAGCAAATGATCGGCATACAAGGCCGCAAGATTTACGTCGTGAGATACCATTACAACGGTAATCCCTTTTTCATTTTTGAGTTTTTCCATCAAGTCCATTGTTCGAGCCTGGTAGGCAAGGTCGAGAGATGCCGTCGGTTCGTCCAAAAGAATAATATCGGGTTCCTGGCAGATCGCTCTTGCAATAAACGCCCGTTGCTGTTCTCCACCGCTCAACTGGTCCAGTTTGCGGTGCGCCAGATTTTCCATTCCGGTAAAGGCGATGGCTTGCTTTGCAATTTTCAAATCCTTTTCTTCTTCGAGCCCCAGCATACCCAGATAGGGAGAGCGTCCCATAAGTACAATTTCGGTTACGGTAAAGGGAAAGTCGGTAGGGGCCATCTGTGGAACAAAAGCAATGGTTCGCGCCAAGACCTTGCGATGATATTGTTCAATGGGACGATTCAGGATCTTGACTTGACCGTTTCGGGGTTTCAGAATTCCGGATATGACCTTCATCAATGTGGTTTTGCCGGAGCCGTTTGGGCCGATGATAATAAAGAAATCGTTCTTTGGAATCGAAAAGGAAACCGTTCTTAAAACAAAGCCTTCTCCAAATGAATAACTCAGATTTTTTGCAGTAATTGCCGTTTTCATTTGCTGGATCTTTTCAATAAATAGATAAAAAGCGGTGCACCGATCATTGCTGTGATTACACCGGCAGGCATCTCCCCCTGCTTTGGAAGAACGCGTGCAAGTAAATCACAAAAAACCATATAGGTGCCACCGCCAAGCACACATGCCGGAACCAGCACCCGATGGTCCGGCCCAAAGACAAGCCGCAGTAGATGCGGCATGACAAGACCGACAAACCCCACTAGGCCGCAGTAAGAAACCGTTGCGCTGACCATGAATGAAGTTGCCACCAGAAGTGTAATCGTTACCGCCTTTATGTTGACGCCCATGGTCTGGGCCATTTCCTTTCCCATGAGAAGCAGATTCATCGGGTTGGAAAGCCAGAAAACAAGAAAAAAACAGGGCAAAAGTGTTATAGCAAGGATTCCGACATGCTGCATGTCCCCCATGGAAAGATCTCCCATTAGCCAGAAAATAATGTTGTGGAGTCTGGAATCCTGGGTCATCGAAACCAAAAACATAATCACCGCCGCACAAAAGGCATTCACCATCACTCCTGAAAGCAGAAGGGCATCTTTTTTCAATATCGTTTGGCCGGAAGACATGCCCAGAATTAGTAAAAGCGTGGCGATACTTCCGGTAAATGCCATAAGGCTCACACCCGGGAACCGGGAAAATCCCATCAGAATACCGATAATAGCCCCTATAGCCGAACCCCCTGAAATACCGAGAATATACGGTTCTGCCAGCGGGTTCCGAAGCAGGGCTTGAAACACAAGCCCTCCCAGAGAAAGTGCGGCGCCCACCAGAGCTGCCAGAAGCACTCTTGGAAAGCGAATTTGCCAGATAATCGTATACAGCATAGAATCCGAATTTTTTGTACCCAGCAGATTTTGGAAAACATCTTTTATTCCACTGTCGGTTGATCCCATGGAAATGCCCAGAACCATAGCAAGACCCAGTAAGAGCAACAGCAGAAATGAAGCGGTTACGAGTCGTTTAATCAGAAGTGGCGTTTTGGTATTCACTGGTTTTTTCAACAAGCTCCGGTTGGATCAGTTGCATTAAGCGTTCGAGACCGTCCAGCAGACGGGGCGTGGGGCGGTCAAAAAAATTGGAATCTTCAACGAAAACACGCTGGTTTCGGACAGCGGGCATGTTGGGCCATTTTTCCCATTCTGCCCTGATCTGATCAAACACAGTACTTCGTGCCATGGAAGTGATGATAATAACTTCCGGTGAGAGCGCCAGGACCTGCTCGCGACTGAACCGGGGATACGGTACTGCGCCAGCAGCCAGGTTGGTCCCGCCTGCGAGAACAATGAGTTCATGGATAAAAGTATGGGTCCCGACGGACACGATGGGCGAAACACCGATTTGAAAAAAGACCCGTGGACGATGTGTGGCGTTTGCCACCAAAGACCTTACATTTTGAATCCTGAAATCCATGTGTTGCACCAGTCGATTGGCCTGGTCTTTGGCATTTAGAAGCCCGCCGATTTCCAAAACTGTTTTCATGATGGTTTCTAAATTATTGGGGTCCACAGCATATACGGGTATTTTCAAAGACTCAAGCCGTTGTGCGATCACTCGTGGATTGCCATCCTTGATTGCAATACATAGATCAGGCTTTAAGGCCACTATTTTTTCCAGGTCGAGATGAACATAGGAGCCGACCTTGGGCAGTTTTTCGGCTTCAGGAGGAAAATCGCTGTACGTTGTAACCCCTTTTAAGCGATGCGCCTGTTCGAGACCAAAAATAATTTCCGTGATACTCGGTGCAAGAGATATCACCCGTTGGGGGTTGTCCGGAACCGTGACGTGTCGTCCCAGCTGGTCTGTCACTACTTTGACGTCAGATGCTGCTGGTGAGATAAAAATAAAAGGCAGTACCGTCATCATTAAAACGATGGTTATAGATCTAAATTTCATAATTTCTTTACTCAAAAAAAAACCGGACCGAAAAAAGTCGATCCGGGAATGTCCCTTTTTTATCCTCAAGATCGTTTAAAACCCCATGTCCTCGGAGGTTACGACGTCTGCCCAGGCAGGTCTTCTGACTTTCCCGCCCTTTTGGCGACCTTCCCATTCATACGCGAACAGTGGTACGCAATGGCCAAAAGGGTTCCCTTTTCCCAAGACCTTTACAAAACCTCCCTTTATGCCCAATTTCTGCGTCAGACGAAAATTTTAATCCTCGAAATACTCAATGTATTACTGTGGTTAAAATTTCCGCCTTCCTTAAACTTGAACAAAAATGAACATTTTTCAAAGGTCTTTCCTCCAACAAACTCAGAAAAAGGAGGGATTACAGCGGCGGGCCCGTCCCCGAATTTCACGGGGTTCCCTATTAATCTCATACGAGCACCTGAACGGATATACTCAAGTAATTAAAAAACGACATTAAAGTCAAGAAATTTGTTAAAACCTAAACTGAGCATTTCAAATAATGACAGGACTATAAAAAAACTTTCTATTTTAAGATCCTTATAGTATGATTCGACCGAGGTAGACATCCAATGAACGGCCTTAAAATCTTTACAAGCAACTGCATGGAAACCCTTGCCGAACGATTGGCACGCATCGTAAGAGGGCCACTCCCTTCTCCCGTATCTCCAGAGATTGTTGTTGTTCAGAGTCGGGGAATGGAGCGTTGGGTATCCATGGAACTTGCCAGACAAAACGGTATATCTGCAAACTGTTTTTTCCCCTTTCCCAACACATTTTTGCAGGAAATGTTCAAAAAAGTTAGCCCGGACCTGCCTGATGAATCCTCATTTCAACCTGATATAATGACATTCAGGATTATGAAGATCCTTCCTGAATGTTTGCAGTTGACGGGTTTTGAAGGTTTGAAACGGTACCTTGTTGATGATAAAAGAGAGATGAAGCTGTTTCAGATTTCTCAGAAAATAGCCGATCTGTTTGATCAGTATCTTGTTTTTAGACCCGAAATGGTTTTCAATTGGGAAAACGGCGAGGAACATCACTGGCAGGCACATCTTTGGCGCAAGCTTTCGTTTGGAAAAGAAAACTTGCATCGCGCCGGACTCTGGAAGACCTTTCTTGAAAAGATAAGAAAATCGCAGTATCAAACCGAGAATTTCCCCAGTCGGGTATCCATATTCGGTATATCCTATTTGCCCGCATTTCATCTTGAGGTCTTTGTTGAAATATCAAAATATTGTCAGGTGAATCTTTTTCTGATGAACCCATGTAAAGAGTACTGGGGGGATATTGTTTCTGGACGGGAGACAAGAAAGATAAGAAAAAAATATGCCCGATCAAATGAAAGTACAGGAGATCTTTACCTGGAAGAGGGGAATCGGCTTCTGGCTTCCATGGGGACCTTGGGTAGAAATTTCTTTTCGATGATCAGCGGGCTGGACAGCCGGATGGTCGATCTGTTCAGTGACAAACACAGCCATACGATCCTTGCAAAGATCCAGTCGGATATTTTAAATTTAAAAAACAGGCGGCTTTCTTTCCCATCACCTGCCTTTGATTCCTCTATTCAGATTCACTCCTGCCATAGCCCAATGCGGGAGATCGAGGTTCTCCACGACAACCTTCTTGCCATGTTTGAAGAAGACCCGGATCTGTTGCCCAAAGATATCGTCGTCATGACACCCGACATCAATTCATATGCGCCATTTGTTCAGGCAGTGTTCGGTGCACAAACAGATGAAAAAATGCAAATTCCTTTCACAGTTGCGGACCAGAGCATCATGAAAGAGAGCCGTATTATTGAAGGGTTTATGTCGATACTCGACCTTAAAAACAGCCGGATGGGTTCAAACCGTGTCATGGCATTACTTGAGCAACCGGGAATCAAAGAGAAATTCGGTATAACTGAATCGGAAGTCGAAACTTTAGAACGCTGGATTATAGAAACAAATATCCGGTGGGGAATCGATGCAGAATACCGCCGTAAACTTGACATTCCGGTTTTTTCTGAAAACACTTGGAAAGCCGGAATTGAGAGGCTCCTTTTGGGATATGCAATGCCGGGGTTCGGAAGTAAAATGTTTTCCGGAATCCTTCCTTATGACCATATCGAAGGCGGTGAAGTAAAGACATTAGGGAAATTTGTGAAATTTTTAGACCGGCTTTTTAAAACGATGGATTCATTGGACCAGGCAAGAACGTTAAGCAGCTGGAGCACAATTCTTATTGAAATTATCGAACAGTTTTTTGCTTCAGATGAGGACTCAGAGCGGGAAATCCAGATTTTAAACCGTATTTTGGATGACATGTCTAAAAAAGAAGCATTGTCCGGCTTTGATAAACCCATGGAAATCGAAGTTGTAAGATCTTTTCTTGGGGGTTTTCTTGAGCATGAACAGTTTCGGAGCGTATTTATTTCAGGTGGTGTGACGTTTTGCGCAATGCTCCCTATGAGAAGCATCCCGTTTAAAGTCATCTGCCTCGTGGGGATGAACACCGATGCTTTCCCACGCGAGACAAAAACTTTTGAGTTCGATCTAATGGCAAAAAATCCGAGGATCGGAGATCGTTCCAAAAGAAATGACGACAAGTATCTTTTTCTGGAAGCCCTTCTGTCCGCCAAAAATACATTCTACATCAGTTATGTGGGCCAGAGCATTCAGGATAACGTTCGGATACCGCCTTCTGTACTTGTAAGTGAGATCATAGATTATATAAAAGAAGGATTTGGGTTTTCAGAAGAACAGGTGGTCCTCCTTCACAGGCTTCAAGCCTTTTCATCGGAATATTTTAAAAAGGGCAGCAATCTGTTCAGTTACTCCTTAGAGAATTTTATTGCATGCTCAAGAATATATGACCGCAGGGCAGCGCCGCCTTTAATTTCAGCAACGCTGCCTGAACCGCGCAAAGAATTAAAAGATCTTACAATTAAGGCGTTCAGCGACTTTTTCAGCAATCCAGCCAAGTTTTTACTTGAAAAACGCCTGGGAATATATCTACCTGAAACAGCAGGTATTCCTGATGAAAGAGAAAATTTCCGCTTAGATCATCTGGGTAGATATATGATGGATCAGGACCTTGTGGCAAAAAGACTGTCAGGCTTAGACCTGAAAGACTTTTTTCCGGTAAAAAAGGCCGCTGGGGAACTCCCTCATGGAAGAGTAGGAAAATGTATCTACAATGAAATGAGTCTGGATGCAGAAGATTTTGTTCGAAAAATTAAAAGCCGCACAAAAGGCATACTTTTAAAAGACCGTGATATTGACCTTGACATTTCCGGTTTTAGGCTTTGCGGTCGCATTGCGGATGTTTATGAAAACGGATTGATCAAAATAATATATTCAAAAATAAAACCAAAATATCTATTAAATACATGGATATATCATCTAATTCTTAGTAAATTAACCGAAGACAAATGTCCAATGCAAAGCTTTCTGCTTTGCAAAGATTCGGCCTGGGAATTTAGATCAGCTTCAAACGCCTTAGATATTCTAAAAAACCTTTTCCAATTTTACTGGAAGGGTATGTCAGAGCCGTTGCACTTTTTTCCTGAATCATCTTTTGAATATGCTTGTAAGATACTGCTGAAGAATCGAACAAAACAGGCAGCCCTAAATGCTGCGCAAAGAAAATGGAGTGGGAGTGATTTTTCACGGGGAGAGTCGGAAGATTCCTATTTCAAGCTGTGCTTTGAAAAATACGATCCTTTGGATGAGGAATTTGAAAAAATCGCAGTGGAAATCTTTGCACCGTTATTGGATCATTGTAATGAAATCGTTTTATAATCCCAGTAATGCCAAGATAAAATTATATTCGGCTAAAGACCGATAGGTAATAATGAGACCATTTTGGATTCTTCTATCTGTTTTTGGACTTCTTTTTGCAATTCTTTTTTCTCAGCATTGCTGCGGTGATGATCCTCATGAAATTCGGAGAAAAAGGGCTTTCAAAAATCTTGATTTAAACGTGTAATAAATTTATACAGATAGGCATTGTCAAAAATGAATTATGTTTTATAGTATTGATGGTTTCAAAAAATACTAAGAAGGGCGTTTCGAAACCGTCAAGTTTTATAGATAACAATAATAGGAGAAAGAATGGCTGAAACTGACAAAGATGATCTTATCAGCATTATTGATGAGGATGAAAAAGATGCGGTGATCCCCGATACGCTTCCCTTGATTTCCGTGCGGGATATTGTGATTTTTACCGACATGCTTCTCCCGCTCTTTATTGGTCGTGAAAAATCAGTCCGGGCTGTTGAGGAGGCATTGGAAAAAGACGGATTTATATTTTTAACCGCGCAAAAAGATCCAAATATTGAAAACCCGAGTCCTGATCAAATTTTTACGGTCGGGACTGTGAGCCGTATCCTGCGTATGCTAAAACTCCCAGATGGACGCGTCAAGGCCCTTGTGCAGGGTATCGGAAAAGCCCGGATTGTTAAATACGTCTCAAAGAAATCCTTATATCGTGTAAAAATCGAGATGATTCCGGATCAGCCGGCTCAAGAGATCAACATAGAAATTGAAGCTTTGATGCGTAATGTTATAGAACACTCCGAAAAAATACTGGCCCTGCGTGGCGAAATGAACAATGATGTCGGAACTATCCTTGAAAGTGTGAATGATCCTGGAAAACTTGCCGATCTTGTGGCTTCCAACCTTAAATTAAAAATTGATGAATCCCAGATTTTGCTCGAACTGATCGATCCTGTTGAGCGACTTAAAAAAATCAATGAGCTACTCTCACGAGAAGTGGAATTATCCTCCATGCAGGCGAAGATCCAATCTGATGTAAGAGATGAAATTTCGAAAAGTCAAAGAGACTATTTTTTGAGGGAACAGGTACGGGTAATCCATAAAGAGCTTGGTGAAGACGATCTAAAAATAAAGGAGATTGAGGATTATAAAAGAAAGATAAGAAGGGCCAAGATGTCGAAAATTGCAGACAAGGAAGCCCTAAAGCAGTTGAAACGTTTGGATCAAATGCATCCTGACTCGGCTGAAGCTTCGGTTGTGCGCACATATCTGGATTGGCTGGTCGAGATGCCATGGAGCAAATCCACCAAAAACGTCATCGATATCAAGCATGCAAAAACGGTTTTAGATAAGGATCATTTTGGTTTAAACCAGGTCAAAAACCGAATTCTTGAATACCTGAGCGTGCGCAAACTCAATCCTAAAATGAAGGGTCCTATTTTATGTTTCGTAGGACCGCCCGGTGTGGGAAAGACATCTCTGGGGCAGGCCATAGCACGCGCCATGAAGCGTAAATTCGTCCGTATTTCTCTGGGTGGCATACGAGATGAAGCTGAAATCAGGGGCCATCGCCGAACATATATCGGTGCTTTGCCGGGACGAATCCTCCAAGGACTTAAACAAAGCGGTACAAATAATCCTGTTTTCATGATGGATGAGATTGACAAACTTGGCTCTGACTTTAGGGGTGATCCTTCCTCAGCGCTATTAGAGGCCTTGGATCCTGAACAAAACTCAGCGTTTAGCGACCACTACCTGAACATACCCTTTGATCTTTCCAGGGTTATGTTTATCCTCACGGCCAATTTTACGGATACGATTCCATCGGCACTCCTTGACAGGATGGAAGTGATTACACTTTCTGGATATACAGAGGAAGAAAAAAAGACGATTGCCCAACGACACCTTATACCACGTCAGATAAAGGAGAATGGTTTAAAGTCAAAAAGCTTGTCCATAAGTGCGGGGTCATTGCTTAAAATCATATCGGAATACACTTCCGAAGCCGGGTTAAGGAACCTTGAACGCGAGATAGGTTCCCTTTGTCGCAAGGTGGCGCGTAAAATTGCCGAGGGTGATAAAGGTCCGTTTCGGATCACAAAAAATAGTCTTCAAAAATACCTGGGGGTCCCAAAATATTTCCCTGAGATGGATCAGGAACATAGCCAGGTCGGATTATCCACCGGTTTGGCCTGGACACAGGCCGGTGGCGAGGCCTTGTACGTTGAGGTATCGTTGATCGGCGGTAAAGGGGAGTTAATCATCACCGGCCAACTCGGAGATGTTATGCAGGAGTCTGCCCGGGCAGCTCTGAGTTACGCCCGTGCAAATCTTGTTTCTTTGGGGGTCAAAAAAAATATCTTTGAAAATAAGGATATACACATTCATGTTCCAGCCGGCGCAATCCCCAAAGATGGACCGTCCGCCGGAATTGCTATGGCGACCGCACTTATATCTGTTCTGATAAATAAACCGGTCAATAAAGATGTCGCCATGACAGGGGAAATTACGTTAAGAGGAAGAGTGCTCCCTGTCGGTGGTTTGAAGGAAAAAGCATTGGGTGCATTGAGAGCCGGGATTCGCACAATCATTATTCCCGAAAAAAACAAAAAGGACCTGGCTGAAATTCCGCTGAATGTAAAGCGAAAAATCAATTTTGTTCCCGCAAAAAACATGGAAAAGGTTCTTTCCCTTGCAATTGATGAACCGTTGATGGCTGATAAGTGATATGAGGATACTTGCCGTTGATACGGCGACAACCAGTTGCAGTGTCGCCATAGTAGATAAAACGTCTTTGCTGACAGAATTTACACTCCACAGAGAAGAGACACATTCTAAACATTTAATGGATATGATAAATACGGCATTGAAAATATCAGGCCTTAACATTTCCGACATGGATGGTTTTGCCGTGACCAGAGGCCCCGGATCCTTTACAGGGCTGCGAATTGGAATCAGTACGATCAAAGGACTTGCCGCGGCATCCGGAAGGCCGATTGTTGGTGTCTCAAGCCTGGAAGCGCTTGCGACCCAGGCGTCTCTTTCTTCAGATCTTATCTGTCCGCTTCTAGATGCGCGTAGGGGAGAGGTCTATTTTTCCAGATACCGATTTATAAACGGCCGTTTAAAAAAGCAAATGGAAGAAAAAGTGACACCTCCTGATAGGGCTGTCGGTGATCTTTGTGAGTCTTGTCTGTTTGTGGGCAATGGTGCGTGGCTTTATAAAAAAATACTATTGGAAAAATTGGGTGAATTTGCGTCTTTTGCACCGATAATTCAAAATACAATTAGGGCTTCAACCGTGGCATATCTTAGTCTGGAGAAATTCGAAAATAGCGATACAGATGATATTGGAAAATTTATGCCGCATTATATTCGAAAATCGGATGCAGAGTTAAATCTAATGGATTCATAACGGTTATTATTGACAATATCAATTCATTTATGATAAATAAAATAGTTTAGCCCTTTTTGTATTGAATAAAATCGACCAAGGCATATTTGATGAGTAAATTTATTTGGCCCGACATACCCAGCCATTCTGCCTTTCCAGTGGCAAATGCTGGGTATCCTTTTATATTTGCGTCTGTATTTACAACGGCCGTATTCGCGCTTTTGGGACTCATAACGTTGTCTCTGATCGGGCTTGCAACGACCTTTTTCATCTGTTATTTTTTCAGGGATCCGGACCGGGTTATCCCCGATTATACCGGAGGCGTCGTTTCGCCGGCTGATGGAAAAATTATTTCGGCGGGTTTGGTCGAAAACACCCGCTTTTTTGAAGGTTCGTGTATAAAGATCAGCATCTTTATGTCGATTTTTAACGTTCATGTAAATCGTGTCCCGCATAAGGGCCGGGTAACAAAGGTTCACTATTATCCCGGAAAATTTTTTTCAGCCAATTTGGATAAGGCCTCAAATGAAAATGAACACAATGCGGTGTTTCTCGAAACCGATAATGGAAAAAGTATTTGTACGGTTCAGATTGCAGGACTGATTGCAAGACGAATCATCTGTAAAATCCAAAAGGGTGACATTGTCACCCGCGGACAACGTTTTGGCTTAATATGTTTTGGATCACGTCTGGATGTTTATCTTCCGCCCGAGATAAATTTGAAAGTGGCGGTCGGAGACAAGGTTAAAGCCGGAACATCTGTTTTGGGAGACTTGATATGAAAAGAACAAAAAAATTCAAAAAAGAAAAATCGCATCGAGGAATTTACATTCTACCCAATATATTTACATCGCTTAACCTTTTTTTCGGATTTTACGCTGTTATCGCCTCAATAAACGGAAAATTTGTCGCTGCTGCCGTAGCGATAATTATCGGCGTATTATTTGACATCATGGATGGTAAAATTGCCAGAGCTACGAATACCACCAGCAAATTCGGTATTGAGTATGATTCCCTGGCAGATCTTATATCTTTTGGCCTTGCACCCGGGTTGATGATATATTTATGGTCTCTCAAGCCATTGGGAAGACTCGGATGGCTGGCCGCATTTCTTTTTATGGCGTGTGGAGCCCTTCGACTGGCCCGTTTTAACTCCCAGGTGGGCACAGTAAGCAGTGATCACTTTGTTGGACTGCCGATTCCGGCCGGAGCGGGTATGGCTGCCACCACTGTTTTATTTTGTCATAAATTTGGTATCGAAGGGAAAATTAATCCGATCCTCCTTCTTGTTATGCTATATATTCTTTCTTTTTTAATGGTAAGCACAATAAAGTATAACAGTTTCAAAAAACCTGAGTTGTTTAAAAGTATGAATTTCAATGTCCTGGTTGCTATAATCCTGATATTGATTTTCATCGCCGCCCAACCATCCGCTTCTTTGTTTTTTTTAGCGCTCAGTTTTGTTGTTACAGGTCCTATAATTAGTATCAGACACTATAGAAAAGCGAGCCAAAAGGTATCGGAAACCAGCGATGCAGATGAGCACGGATCGAGTCCCATTTAAACGGAATTTAAAATTGCTTACACGATAATGACCAAAAACACTCAAACTATTTGATTGGACGTATTCATATGACAAAAGAATATCATATCTCCGTAATTCCAGGTGATGGTACGGGACCTGAAGTTGTTGCAGAAGGAATAAAAATTCTTGAAACCGTAGCAGGCATATGCGGTTTCAGACTGAACTTTACCCATTATGATTTGGGCGGAGAACATTATAAGGCCACCGGAGAGATTTTGCCTGATAATATTCTAAAATCACTTGCCAATTCAAATGCAATATATTTGGGGGCTATCGGGCATCCGGAGGTAAAACCGGGCATTCTTGAAAAAGGTATCCTTTTAAATCTCAGATTTTATTTTGACCAGTATATCAATTTGAGGCCGATTAAACTCTATGAAGGTGTTGAGACACCGTTAAAGGATAAGGGACCGTCAGATATAGACTTTGTGGTGGTTCGGGAAAATACAGAGGGACTGTATGCCGGCGCAGGTGGTTTTTTAAAACAAGGAACAATGGATGAAGTGGCAATCCAGGAATCGATAAATACCCGTAAAGGTGTAGAACGGTGTATCAGATATGCTTTTGAATATTGCAGGAAAAGAAATCAAAGAAAAAAATTGACACTTTGCGGAAAAACCAATGTGTTGACCTTTGCATTTGATTTGTGGGAACGAACGTTCAATGAGATTTCAAAAGAATATCCTGATATCGAAACAGATTATGCGCACGTTGATGCAATCTGTATGTGGATGGTAAAGAACCCGGAATGGTTCGATGTTATTGTAACAGACAACATGTTTGGGGATATAATAACCGATTTGGCTGCGATGATTCAGGGAGGGATGGGTATTGCCGCGGGAGCAAATATAAATCCTCGAGGAATTTCAATGTTCGAACCCATTGGCGGATCTGCTCCGAAATATACCGGCAAAAATATCATTAATCCCATTGCCGCTATTTCAGCGGCCCAGATTATGCTTGAAACCTTAGGGGAATCCAACGCAGCAGCCTTGATAGAAGATGGCGTCATTAGAGTGTTGCGCAATGATCTCAAGGAGGTTGGAGCAGGGAAAATGGGATACACGACACAGGAGGTTGGAGATCTTGTGGCAGATTATATTAAAGGAAACAAAAAATAATGATGGGAAAAAAGTTTAACGTTGCCGTGGCAGGTGCAACAGGTGCTGTTGGAAACCAAATGATTTCTTGCCTTGAGGAAAGAAATTTCCCGGTTAAATCCGTTAAATTTTTAGCATCAAGTCGTTCTGTTGGGCGAAAGCTCAAATATATGGGCACGGAAATTGATGTTGAGGAACTGACGGAAAACGCTTTTAAGGGGATCGATATTGCCCTTTTCTCAGCCGGTGGCGGACCAAGTAAAAAACTTGCACCTTTTGCCGCAAAAGATGGATGCGTGGTCGTTGATAATTCAAGTGCATGGCGGATGGATCCCGAAGTTCCATTAGTGGTTCCCGAAGTAAATCCACATGCCATTGCACAGTTTAGAAACAAAGGAATTATCGCGAACCCAAACTGTTCGACAATTCAGATGGTCGTTCCGTTACACCCCATACACCAAAAGTATGGAATCAAGCGGATCGTGGTTTCGACGTATCAGGCTGTTTCAGGGACCGGTAAAAAGGCGGTTGATGAACTCGATTCTCAGACCCGGGCGATTCTCAATCTCAAAGAATATGAGAAGAGGGTTTATCCCCACACCATTGCGTTTAACTGCCTACCCCATATCGATGCATTTCTGGAAAACGGATATACAAAAGAAGAGATGAAGATGGTCAATGAAACCCGAAAAATTTTGGAGGACGACACCATAGGGGTTACGGCAACCACCGTTCGAGTGCCGGTCTTTTACGGTCATTCTGAATCCATTAACATTGAGACGAAGAAAAATATTTCTGCCCGAGAGGTGAGGGCTTTGCTTGAAACAACACCGGGGGTTAAAGTCGTTGATGACCCGAGTAACAACAGTTATCCTCTCCCTATTGATGCTGCTGGCCAGGACTTAACACTCGTGGGGCGTATCCGTGACGATGGGTCCATTGCCAACGGTATAAACATGTGGGTCGTCGCCGACAACATCAGAAAGGGCGCTGCAACCAATGCAGTACAGATTGCAGAAATTCTGGCAAAGGAATATTTATCGGGGGTATAGACTTGGAACGGGTACCAATTACGAGAGAAGGGTATGAGTCCCTTAAAAAAGAACTGGAACATATTCAAAAAATTGAACGGCCCAGAAATATAAAGGCCATTGAGGAAGCGCGTGCTCACGGGGATATTACAGAAAATGCCGAGTTTGAAGCTGCCAAAGACCGGCAGGCATTTATCGAGGGAAGGTTAAGTGACTTGGGATATAAGCTATCCAGAGCAGATATCATTGATCCTCAAAAACTTCCAAAAGATCGGGCTGTGTTTGCCAGTTCTGTAATGCTTGAAAATACCGATACCGGTGAAAATGTCAAATATCAGCTTGTTGGACCCGATGAAGCGAATATCGAAAAAGGTCGTATATCTGTATCTTCACCACTCGGAAAAGCGATTATTGGGAAAAAGCCCGGAGACGAGATTACCCTAAACGCTCCGGGGGGAAAAAGGTTTTATGAACTGATAGAAATATTGTGAGGTCAAGAAAATTTTAGAAAAACCCAATTTATCCTTTTACCTGAACTGAATGTTCAACCATTCCAAAGTTTAAATTTTGAACGAAGTAAGCCAAATTGAACATTTGTCACCCATATAAAACAAATAAACAGTAACGGAGGTTATTTGTGGCACGTATAACTATAGAAGATTGTTTGAAGCGGGTCAAAAACCGGTTTTTACTGGTCAACATGGCGGCCAAACGTGTGCGGCAGATCCGTGAAGGTTCCGAATACCTGGTAAGTTCACCAAAAAACGAAGACATCGTCGTTTCCCTTCGTGAAATCGCGGCCGGAAAGATCAGCATTAAAGAAGATAAAGAAGAAGAGAAAAAAGAAGAACTAGAGGAAATAGAGGAAAATCCATAGGAGGCCGATCTTTTTCTTTTGCCAAAGTACAGCTATGCCTACAAGGTACTAAAAAAAAATATTGGGAAGGCACTGCACCAATATGATATGATTTCTGATGGAGATCGAATTTTGGTCGGGCTTTCAGGAGGCAAGGACAGCTTTACCCTGATGTGGATGTTGGCTGAGCGTTTAAAACGTGTTCCCATAAATTATAACCTGTATGCAGTGCATATTGATTTAGGATTTGATGGCGGGTTCGGTGAATCTCTTGAAAAATATTGTCGTCAAACAGGGTTTGACGTAAGAGTTGAATACACAGACTACGGGATATTGGCGCACAGCTCTGTAAATAAGGAAAATCCTTGTTTTTTATGCTCCAGGTTGCGCAGGAAGCGGATTTTTGAAATTGCAGACGAACTTGGATGCAATAAGGTAGCGTTCGGGCACAATAAAGATGATATCATCGAAACCTTATTTATGAACATGTGCTATGCGGGTGAGATTAGCAGCATGCTCCCTTCTCAGTCTTTTTTTCAGGGGAAGTTTACATTGATCCGGCCGCTTGCCTTTGTTGATGAGGATGTTATACGGCGTTTTGCCAAAGAGAATGCGCATCAGGAGTTTATAAATCCATGCCCCAGCGCAATACGCTCTAAACGACAAAGGATAAAGAAGGTTTTAAACCAGCTTTACAGTGATAACAGAAAAGTCAAAGGAAATATTTTCAGAGCCATGCGTCATGTAAAAATGGATTATTTGCCAAAATGAAAGATATCCAAAGCCAATTCGATTATCGCAACATACCCATTGACAAGGTGGGGATAAAAGATCTCAAATACCCCATAACGGTATTGGATCGAAGAAACAAACTTCAGCATACGGTTGCCTCGATAAACATGTATGTTGATTTGCCCCACAATTACAAAGGGACCCACATGAGCCGTTTTGTGGAAATGCTGCATCTGTTTCGACCGGAGGTCTCCCTAAAAAAGATTTCAGTTATCCTTGAGGAAATGAAAGAGTATCTTAATGCAGCTTCATCCAATATTGAAGTCACGTTCCAATATTTTATCTAAAAATAATCTCCGGTCAGCAAATCCCCCGGTTTAATGGATTATATTTGCAGTTTTTTGGGATCGAGCGACCCTAACGGTAAGGTTGATCTCGTATCTGTTGTCCTTGTTCCGATCTCGTCCGTCTGCCCCTGTTCAAAAGAAATCAGTGACTCAGGCGCCCATAATCAGCGCGGTCAAGTTCGGCTCAGCACGCGCTTTAAAAAATTTATCTGGATCGAAGATATGATTGAACTGGTGGAGGATGCCGCTTCATGTGAGGTGTTTTCGGTACTGAAACGGGTAGATGAAAAACATGTCACTGAAAAGGGGTTTTCGAATCCTAAATTTGTTGAGGATATCGTAAGAGATGTCGCCGATAAACTGAAAAAGGACAGCAACATAACTTGGTTTTCCGTGAGCGCTGAGAATTTCGAGTCAATCCATAACCACAGTGCTTATGCCTCAATTACCAGCGGGCACCAACCGTATCTCTAACTCAACCTAAACCGAGCGTTTCAAATACTGACAAGCCCATAAAATAGTAACAATTATAAATAATCATACATTATACATTGCTAAAGAAGCTAATGGGTCTCATCTAATGGGTGAATTTATTTAAACAAAATATTGCCACCACTTGAAACCCTTCGGGCTTACCGAGTTTGCCGAATCTGCATTGTTATGAGACATTTGCAGTAGCAGACTACGGCTGCATGTCTCATGCCTTGCATCTTCGGTAAACTCGACAATCGCTCAATTTAGGTTTAAATTTCTCACAATGATATCCATCATCGTTTCCGGAGATTTGCCGGGCGTATTTATTAGTAAAACAAACGGATATAACCCCCCTTTTTTATTTTTAATGTAGCCGGCCCGGTTATTTATGCCTTTAAGGGTTCCGGTCTTATAGTACATTTTCCCCATTTGGCGCAAAAGAAAATGGTACGGCGCAAATGCTTTAAGTATTTTGAAAACGTTTTCCGCCGAAATCCGATTTTTTCTCGATATCCCGGAACCCTCTTCAATTCGAATATTATCAATTTCAAGGACGTTTTTTGCGTACGCTAATGCGGCCCGAACGCCTTTTTCCAGGTTCCCTGGAGAACCATATGCATTTGCCCCGGCAGTTATGAGCAACTGATTGGCAATAAAGTTATTCGAATATTCGAGAAGCTTTGGTATGATATGTACCAATGAAAAACTCGAAACATAACGGTATACGAGCGTATCATCCTCTTTTTGAACCGTTCCCAACCGTATCATTCCATTTAAATTTCTCCCTTCTTTTCTTAAGAAATATAAAAAGAGGTGGCCGGCATAATGTGTGATTTCATTTTTTTGATTGGAAAGAACAATTCTGCCGTGATCCATTTGAGACGCCTTGATCCTGGCAAGTAAAACCGGTAAAAGCGGCGTTTGGGGTTCAGCACTGACAAAAATGCCGTTCTGATTTCGCTTGAAATTAATCGTGTTGAAATTTACACATAGAGCGCCATTTGGAGCATCGTAAGACTCGAATGAAGAATGAACTCCGGGGATCACGATCGGGGTGTCAAAATATGAATTGTCAAGAATAAGATCTTTGATGTATTTGCATTCAACACCCAGTTTGCTTGAAAGACGGTTCATCATTTCGGCAATCGATTCTGAGATAAGAAGCGGATCGCCATATCCCTTTACTTTGAGATTAGAATGATGGTCCATGTAAAATTCGGTGAGAAACTTATAATCAGGGCCAAGATAATTTAGGGCAACAAGCGCGGTGAATAATTTCAGAATGGATGCAGGGATAAGTTGAATATCTGCATTTTTTGCAAAAACCGGATTGCCTTTTGGATCTGCAACTAAAACGGCGTCATGTTTGCCAATAAGATGTTCTAAATCATCAAATCTTCCGCCATAGAGCTTCGTGGTTTTTGTAAAAAACAGGAGACAAAGAAGAAGACAAGCGGTGAACTTAAAGGTTATCTTAAACATGCTTAAAACCCGTTTGGTTCTGAATCGTCAGGATTTGAATTTGTCGGTTATTTGCTTTCCACGATGAGTGTCACCGGCCCGTCATTGACCAAAGATACCTCCATCATGGTCTGAAATCGGCCGGTTTTCACAGAAACACCTTTCTGACGGACGCTTTCAACAAATTGTTGGTACAACTCCATCGCCAGATCCGGGGATGCGGCCCTGACAAACGAAGGGCGCCTACCTTTCCTACAATCCCCCAGCAAGGTGAACTGGGAGACCACCAGCATTTTACCACCGATGTCGAGCAAAGAACGGTTCAACTTACGATTTTCATCTTCAAAAATTCTCAGATTTACAATCTTATCTGCAAGGTATTCGGCATCATCTATCCTATCCGATTTTGCAACCCCTAAAAGGACCAAAAGACCTCTGTCGATTTTTCCGACCACTTCATTCCCGACGGTTACAGAACTTGATATTACTCGTTGTATCACTGCACGCATCACTAACCTTCAGTAAAATATTGTAATTTGTTTGAAATAAAAGCGTTTTTCACACGGAAGTGTTTTGCCTCATCCTATTACCCCAAACAGCATTATTCAAGCATTTTCCCGAGAAAGAGATGTGAACTTTTACGAAATTTGAGTCTTGATTTAAAAAACTATATCATTTTATAGTTATAAAAGTTTGTTGCTCCAAAAGTTCATAACTTCGGTTTCGAACCCTTTTATTTGCCCGGGGATTAGGTTGTAAAAAAAATAAAGGTGCGAAACTTGACTGATATTGTAATGAAATAAAAATTAATGTGTTCAGAAGGTAATGAATGCCATGAAAGAAAAAATGAAGGAGTACACGGCTGTCAAAGAGTTATTTGATATTATATTGGAAAAAATTTCTGAAGGAATTTTACTTATCGATTCTCAAGGAAAAATCATTTATGCCAATTCGGCTGCGCTTTCCCTTTGTAATATTTCCAAGAAAAGTTTGATAGGATCAGGTTTTGCTGAGCTGTTTGCGATAGATGACCGCCAAAAGGTACTTGAACTTATCAGAACAGCGGAAGGCAAACCGGAAGCCGAAAATGAAGAATATCCACTGAGCTTAAACGAGTGTCTTGTTAGAGTAAAAGTTTTATCTCCGGACAAGAAAGACAATAAAAGCATTGTTGTTTTAAAAGATGTGACGGAAAAGGAAAAAATTGCAAAGGCAATGCGATTGCGGAGCCGTGAATTGCAATTGCACCATCAGGCAAGCCAGATGTTTAATTCGAGTCTCAAGCTGGATCAGGTACTTGTTACTGTTCTTGAAGAAGTTCGGCGGCTGATGGATGTGGTGGGGTGCTCTATATGGCTCATCGAGGAGGGGACCGAAGAATTGGTTTGCCGGCAAGCCACAGGCGCCTATGGAGATACTTTGGTCGGCTGGCGATTGGCCCCTGGGGAAGGCCTTGCCGGATGGGTGGCAATGCATGGGGAAACCTTGATAGCGCCGGAAACTCACGATGATGAAAGGCACTATAAAGAAGTCGACCAGATGATAGGACGGGATATGCGTTCCATCCTTTCCGTCCCGCTGCGGGTTAAGGGAGCTGTGACTGGCGTGCTCCAGGTTGTGGACATCCAGACCGAGCGCTTCAACAGAAATCACCTGGCGCTGCTGGAACCTTTGGCCGGATCTGCGGCCACAGCAATCGAAAATGCCCGGTTGTACGAAAAGGCACAGCTGGAAATTTCAATCCGTAAACAGACGGAAGAGGCCCTTCGCGAGAGTGAGAATAAGTATCGTACAGTTCTTGAAGCAAATCCTGATTCGGTTATCGTTTATGATATGGAGGGGAGGGTGATCTATCTGAACCCAACATTTACGAAAATTTTTGGGTGGACCCTGGAAGAATGTCTGGGTAAAAAAATGGACGAGTTTATCCCCAAAGAACATCGGTCTGAAACCCATGTAATGATAGAAAACGTATTGGTTGCTGGAAATCCCCCGGATAGTAAGACATACCGATACACGAAGTCAGGAAATATTATCCCTGTCAGTATCAGCGGTGCCATATATCATGATAGAGATGGCCAACCCGCCGGCAGCGTCATTAATTTGCGAGATATTAGTGAGCAGAAAAAGCTGGAGGCTCAAATCCAACAGGCACAAAAAATGGAAGCAATAGGCACCCTGGCCGGTGGTATTGCTCATGACTATAACAACCTGCTTATGGGAATATTGGGAAATGCATCACTTGTAGCGTTTGATGTGGGCTACGATCATCCGCATTATAAAAAATTAAAGAACATTGAAAAGTATGTTCAGAGTGGAGCAGATCTCACAAAGCAGCTTTTGGGGCTTGCAAAAGGCGGAAAATATGAGGTCAAACCGATCGATGTTAATGACGTGATTGGAAAAAGTTCGGAAATGTTTGGCCGAACAAAGAAAGAGATCAGAATTTATAGAAACTATCAAAAAGATATATGGGCGGTAGAGGCAGATCCGAGTCAAATTGAGCAGGTGCTGTTTAATCTCTATGTGAATGCAAGCCAGGCAATGCCAGAAGGCGGAGAGTTATATCTTCAAACAGAAAATGTCGAACTTGATGATAGCTATACCAGATACTTTTCCCTCAAAGGCGGCAATTATGTAAAAATATCTGTTACAGACACCGGAACAGGGATGGATGAAAATATTAGAAAAAAGATATTCGACCCATTTTTTACAACCAAGGATATGGGTAGAGGTACGGGGTTAGGTTTGGCCTCTGCGTACGGTATTGTCAAGAATCATGGCGGTATTATTAACGTATACAGCATGATGGATAAAGGAAGCACCTTTGATATTTTTCTGCCGGCTTCCACAAAAGAAGTTAAACAAAATAAACAGATGCGTCAAAAGGCCCTGAAGGGAACCGGAACAATTCTTCTTGTTGATGATGAAGACATGATCATCGATGTTGGCAGCCAGATCTTGAAAAACCTGGGTTACAGGCCTTTAGTGGCAAGAAGCGGAAAAGAAGCTATTGACATGTATCAATCAAACAAAGACAAAATTAATCTAGTCATCTTGGACATGATAATGCCTGACATGGGAGGTGGCGAAACTTATGACAGGCTCAGAAACATAAACCCTGGGATCAAGGTTCTCCTTTCCAGCGGTTACAGCATAGAAGGTCAGGCCTCTGAAATAATGAATAGGGGCTGCGATGGTTTTATTCAGAAGCCGTTTAATGTGAAACAGCTATCTCTTAAAATAAGGGATGTCTTGAGTAAGGAGTCGTCGTTTTCACCCTAATTCTAATTTGAAGATTTAAAAAGTAAAATTAGGTGACAAGTACAATCCTCAAATCCATTACATTGGTATTGGTAGGGCCTGTTATCAGCAGGTCGTCCAGTTTCTGAAAAAAATGA
>JBFESJ010000029.1:0-22491 GCA_041548585.1 Desulfobacterales bacterium
CGTTAAATACCTCCCAGCGGAACTCAAGATTGACATCCTCGGTTACTTGGCTTCGCTTCGAAAGATTGATCTCGTTGAAATCGGCCACGCGGCGCATCTTGACACCGTGGTCGCCCATGGTAAAGGATCTCCAGTCCGGTGTTTCTGAAGCAATTAACGGCAACGTCACTTTTCAACGGATTCATGTTTCATTTTTTCCGCGACCTCAACTGATTGTTCAACAGTGCCGTTTTTCCATCCCCGAAACAACCAGCGGAACTGTTGCATCTCTAACGATCTCTCCAAAACTGTTGCCCCTTATCATGGGGAAGTTTCAAAAATCCAGAATTACGTTAAACACGCCTGACATCGAAATTTATCTCTCCCGAAAGCCGGTATCAGAAGACAAAAATCTCGATTCTTTTTCTTTGGTAAACGTAGAAGAAAAAGTGGGGGCCATTTTGGGCGTTGCATTATCAAAAACACCAGGACTCCATGTCCAGTTGAAGGACGCTCGGTTGAATATTCTCAAAGAAAAAAAGCCTGTTTTTTGGTTAAAAGATATTAACGCCAGTATCAATGTCTTAAAGGACCATATCAACTTGGGTATGCGTTGCGACACCAGTCTTTGTGAGAATATTTTCCTTGAAGGAGCTGTGTATTTATATAAGGAAAGGCTGTTGTTTTCCCTTGCAAATCTCAAGTTAAACTATCCCCGACTCAATTTATCCGGCAAATTGGATATTGATCGCGCCCTACCATCAACGTCGTCAAGCGTCCATCTGGAACTGATGGGCAAAGATGTGGATGTCCGTTCAACCCGAAAGGCGGTTCTGGATCTGGCAGGAGAAATTCCCGTCGTTAATGACATATTTAAGATTGTAAAAGGCGGAAACGCACCCTTTATTCAGTTGACTTCCCATGGAAAATCAATGGAAGAACTGGGAGAATTGGAGAACATCACCATCAACAGCAAAATAAAACGTGGTGAGATTTTTGTTCCTGAAGTCGATTTGGATTTGACGGATGTTTCAGGTGATGTGACCATCACAAAGGGTATTCTGAAAGGCAAAAATCTTAAAGCACGCATGGGGACATCGAAGTGTATTGACGGAAGTTTGGAACTGGGACTTAAAGGTGAAGATGCGCCATTTCATCTTGATCTGGCGTTAGAGGCTGACCTGTCACAAGTCCCCCCTATCTTGAAGCTTGTGGTTGACAATAAGACCTTTATTGAGGATATGGCCTTGGTTGACAACGTAAAAGGAAAGGCAACTGGACGGCTTATTTTAGGAGACAGCATCAAATCGATTTTGACCACAGTGAAAATATCCCAATTTAATCTATCTGTAAATTACCGGCGATTACCACATCCCCTGAAAATTACCGGTGGTCAATATTTCTTGGAAGGACACACAAGTTCCGTTGAAAATTTAAGCGGCAGTATTGGAAAATCTACGTTTACCGAAGTCTCGGCGCTAACGGACTTGAAAAACGCGCCCCATCTGAAAATCAACTCGGGCAGGGCAAAAATTGTTTTGGAAGAGATATATCCGTGGTTGTTGTCCTCTAAAATAATTTCTGGAAAGCACCAGGATCTGAAAAATGTCAAAGGTATTGTGACTTTATCTTCTATGAGTTTAAACGGCCCGTTTCTGAAACCGGAAAATTATGCGTTTCAAATTGCTGGTGAAGTTCATAATCTAGCCGTAAACTCACCACTGTTACCGGGACCTTTAGGCGTTGTGACAGGAAATTTTGATATAACTTCCGAAAACTTTTCAATGTCCGATTTTCAAGCCCGTATCCGGGAAACATCATTGCGGGTTTCGGGAACCATAAAAGATTATCTAAAGGGCCCAAGCCATGTCGATATTACATTCGATGGGGAAATCGGACCGGGTTTCACCCGATGGGCGGCAGATACGCTCAACGTGCCGCATCACCTCCAACTAAAGCCGCCCATATCGGTTTCAACAGCACGTCTGACCTGGAACAACCAACAACAATCCACTTTTTCGGGAGATCTGGTCTTGCAAAAAGGGCTAAATATTTCAGCAGATCTTTCGGTAAATCCCGACCAGTTGGCAATCAAAAAACTTTTCATCCAAGACACGGAATCTCAAGCATCCATTCAACTGAATCGAAAAAACCAAGAAATTGACCTTTTCTTTACTGGGAATTTGCATAAAACAACCCTGGATCACCTTATAGGGGAAAATCGGATTCTCGGAGGACGAATAAACGGGGATTTCCAGGCCCATGTATTATTGGACCAACCCTTTAACTCGAGGATTCAAGGAGAACTCCATGCAAAAAATCTTGTTTTTTCAGAAAAAATAACGCCGCCTTTGGTCGTCAACAGTCTTTCTCTTAAGGCAAAAAAAGAGCGTTTAAAGGTTGAATCGGCAAGATTGTTTTGGGCCGATAGCGGATTTGATTTTAAGGGAAACGTCGACTTTTCAGGCAATGTGCCGAAATTGGATATGGAACTTTATTCGGATGTTTTAAACCTGGATCATCTCAAGAAGCATCTGGATAAAAACATTGAAAAAAACCACAATCAAGCAGACAAAAAAACGCAAACGTATCCGGTACGAGGCATTTTAAAATTAAAAACCGACAACTTAACCTTTGGAGGATTGACCTGGAATCCCTTCCATGCTGATATCCGCTTTAGCAACAAGGCAGCAAAAGTTTCCATCACAAACGCCAATGTATGCAGAATAAGAACTCTTGGTGTCTTGGAAAAAACACCTCAGGCGTTAAACGTTGACCTAAATTCAGTTGCCCAAAATCAAGGATTAAACTCCACCATTCACTGTCTTTTTGACAGATCCGCCAAGGTCGAGGGTAACTTCAACCTTGAGGGGAACTTTACTGTCCGGGAAACCGGTACACCATCGATTCAGTCTATAAACGGCGATTTAAATTTTGTTGCCACCAAAGGTCATATCTACGCCGGCAGGTATTACGGAATATTGATAAATATTTTCAAGTTTCTTAATATAACCAAAATATTCAAAGGGGACCTGCCGAACATTAGAACACAAGGATTTGGCTATAACTCCGTTAATGCCAAGGCCGATATCGAAAAGGGTAAAATAAAGTTGAATGAAATGATCATCGACGGTACTTCCATGAATATCGTCTGCCAAGGCGATATAGATATTGTCAATAAACAACTGGATGTGACAGCCTTGATCGCTCCGCTGAAAACCATTGACTTTTTCATTAAAAAAACACCTATAGTAAAGGACATCCTGGGAGGTTCTCTAATATCTATTCCTGTTAGGATAAGAGGAAATCTGGAAAATCCGAGTGTTACACCGCTATCACCTTCGGCGGTGGGGTCAGGATTATTGGGAATTGTTAAAAGAACGCTCCAGCTTCCGGTTAAATTAATCCAGCCCGACATTTCCAGTGAAGAGCTTCCAAATGAAGAGAATCATTAGCCTGTTTTTTTTGGCTTGACAAATAAGTATTTCAGGCGATTTTAAATTAAGATTGAAAAACTTGATAAACTCATTTATTGTACACCATAAATTTATAATAGACGCGTTATCGACGAAAGGAGACATTAAAATGAAACGGCGATTATTCGTTATTTTAACCATCATCACCCTTTTCGCTGCCCCCATAACGCCTACAATGGCGGCAGAACCTGTTAAACAACAGATACTTGTAGACCAGGCAAGGATTATCTTTCAAAGCTTCATGATCGATAAAAACATGGCTTGGTTCCGGGAACACATGCATCAGGCCAAAGGATTTTTGATCATCCCTGAATTGCTCAAAGGCGGTTGGTTTGTCGGCGGTTCAGGCGGAAGGGGCGTGCTGGTTGTAAAAGATGAAAAAACAGGAGATTGGAGCCAACCCGCCTTTTACACCATTGGATCGGTGACCCTCGGCATTCAGTTCGGAGGTGAGAAGTCGGAAATTATCATGGTAGTATTTACCCGGAAAGGACTGGAGAGTCTGTATTCGTCCTCTTTTAAGTTCGGCGGCGACGTCTCCATCGCTGCGGGGCCGGTTGGCGGAGGTGCCAAAGCCGACGTCATGGCCGACTTTATTTCATTCGTACGATCCAAGGGGGCTTTTGCCGGAATTTCCATGGAGGGCGCCATTTTGAAAGCGAATTACGATTGGAACCAGGCGTATTATGGAAAGGCGGCCAGACCTTCTGAAATTATTGTACAAAAATCTGTCAGCAATCCGGGATCCGCCGAATTGCGCAATTCAATTCGGGAAGCTTTCAAGTAACTGCGCGGTCGGGAAGTTTTTATTATACAAAAGCAGGAGTATGCTATGGTCAGAACCGAAATATCACTATTTTTGAAAAACGTTCCCGGAGAACTGGGGAAACTGGCATCGCTATTTTCAAATGAAAACATTAACATCGACGCCCTCACCATACAGGATGCATCCAGTTATGTTCAGAATCTCTTTGAAGCCAGGGGGAAATCATTAAAACGAATCGCTTCGGTGGCCAGCTATAATTCCATGCGAAAGGACTCGGCCCAGTTCGCTCTGATCCGGATGATTGTCGACCAAACCGACAAAGCCATCGATCTGTTGTCAAAAAATGATTATCTTTTCGATATTATGCCGGTGATGACCCTTGAACTTGAAAACAGACCGGGATCTCTTGCCGCCATCGCCAACAAGTTCGGGAAAGAAGGCATCAACATCAACTATGTTTACGGAACGGTTTCATCCCCCGAAGAAAAATGTCTTTTTGTCTTCTGTCCGGAAGATATCGATATGGCGGCTAAAATTTTTAAAGAATAATGATATCCGTTCAAGGGACTGTTGCCCAGACAAAATCTATTTGCGAAGTCGGAAAATTTTAATACAAATCCGTAGTTATTAGCGGAATGGATAATCTTTATCCAGTACTATGTGAGGGACGACGTTTGTCCTTTAATATATGATTGGAAATTACCACCCTCTGTATCTCAGAAGTTCCTTCATATATTGTGAACACTCGGGCATCCCTGTAAAACCGTTCAACCGGATAATCTTTAATAAATCCATATCCGCCGTGCATCTGAAGTGCTTTTGCAGTAACCCGGTTGACCATTTCAGAGGCAAACAGCTTGGCCATCGACGCCTGTGCCGTATACTTTTTGCCACTGTCTTTCATTGCAGCGGCGGAAAGCATCAACTGTCGAGCCGCCTCAATTTCCGTCGCCATATCCGCAATTATCCAGCGCAACCCCTGGAATTTTGAAATCGGCTGTCCGAACTGCTCCCTTTTTTTAGCATATTTTACAGCCGCATCGAATGCCGCCTGTGCAACACCCAACGACTGGGCGGCAATACCGATGCGTCCACCGTCCAGCGCTTTCATGGCAATTTTAAATCCGTCTCCTTCTTCTCCCAGCAAGTTCTCAGCAGGAACGCTGCAATTGTTAAAGATGAGATCCGTTGTATCGGAAGCACGAAGACCCATTTTATCTTCATCGTTGCCTACAATGAATCCGGATGCGCCTTTCTCAACCAAAAATGCACTGATACCATGGTGGCGGCTTGCTTCATCTGTAATGGCCGTAACGATAATCAATCCGGCATTCCTGCCCGATGTGATAAAACGTTTTGTGCCATTGATAATATATTCATCCCCTTTTCGAACAGCAGTGGTCGACTGCCTTACCGGATCGGAACCTGCATGGGGTTCGGTCATGGCAAACGCGCCGATAATATCTCCTGCTGCAAGGGGTTTTAAAAATCTTTCCTTCTGGTTCTCGGTTCCCAATCGGTAAATGCTTTCGCAAACAATGGAATTATGGACCGACATAACGACCGCAGTTGAAGCACAGGAATATGCAATCTCTGAAAGAGCCAGGACGTAGCTGATGGTGTCTGCCCCGGATCCTTCATACTCAAATGGAACCATCATCCCCATAAGTCCCAGTTCTCCCATCTTTTTTAGATTTTCAGACGGAAATTCTTTGGTCTTATCGCGTTCCGCAGCGGTAAGGGCTACAACTTTTCTTGAAAACTCCCGGGCCATGGTCTGAATCATGATCTGCTCATCAGTAAGCGCAAAAGACATGGATTGCTCCTTATCAGGTAACTTCTCAAAAAACGATGAAGACCACTGGTGATAAAAGGTAAAATAGCTGGCGTGTTTGAGCGTGTTCGTGAACCTAAAGAAAAAACAGCGAATTAAGACAATCTATTTTTTAAACATTTCATCATCAAGTCTAGCAATGATGATGATAAGGATCGGCGACTGTTTTTTCTTTAGGCTCACTTGCATGCGAGTACCAGATCTTTCACAGTTTATAATTAGCGGGCGACCTCTTGGAACTTAATGAGAAGTTACGCTCTCAGTTTCTAAGGTCCATAGATGACAACGATAAGTTCGGCTTTTTCGTTTCCAACATTCCTCAACTGGTGTCGAATCCCCGAATTAAAGTGAAGCGAATCACCAACATTGAGTTTGTTGACATGATCTCCGACAATCACTTCAATCTTTCCGGCCAGAACATAAACAAACTCTTCGCCTTCGTGCTGATATCCCACGCCTTTGTGATCCTTCATGGCGTCAATGGAAACCTTGAACGCCTTTAAATGTTTATTTTCAGCGCCAGGCGTAAGGGTCGTATATGCATAGTTTTCAGTACGCTTTGTATAGGCCTTGATACGACTTCTTAAACTCGTCTCCTGTTCTTTTAGGAAAAAACCTGAATCTATTTCCAGCGCTCTTGCAATCTGCAAAAGAGCGCCCACCGGCGGAATTTTTTTTCCACTCTCCACTTCTTTCAGATAATCGACTGAAAAACCGGTTTCATTCGCAACACGGTCAAGGGACATCTTCTTTTTTAACCGTTCCTTTTTTATCTTTTTCCCTACCGGAACAACGGCATCGGCTTTCTTTTTGGCCATACTCCCTCCTTATTTGTATTCATAAAACCCCCGACCTGTCTTTTTCCCCAGCCAACCGGCCTCAACATATCTTTTAAGTAGCGGACAGGGACGGTATTTTGAATCTTTGAATCCACCGGAAAGCGTGTCCATTATTGCCAGACAGGTATCCAGTCCGATAAGATCCGCCAGTGCCAGAGGGCCCATGGGATGGTTCGCACCCAGCTTCATGACGACGTCAATATCTTCCCGGGTGCCGACACCATGATACAGGCAATACACCGCTTCATTGATCATGGGCATAAGAATTCGATTTATGATAAAACCGGGGTAATCATTTGCTTCAGCTGGTGTTTTCCCGAGCTTTACAGCCAAATCCCAGGTGGTTTTAAACGTGTCGTCCGCTGTTCTGAGCCCCCGGATGATCTCAATCAGCTTCATTACCGGCACCGGATTCATGAAATGCATACCGATAATTTTATCCGGACGACCGGTATGGGATGCAATTCTTCCGATGGGGATGGAAGATGTATTGGTTGCCAGAATCACATGGGACCCACAGATTTGATCCAGATCTTCAAATATCTGAAACTTGATCGGTTCATTCTCGGTGGCGGCCTCAACAACAAAATCGACAGACACCATATCCTTGATGTCCACACTGGTACTGATCCTTCCCAGAACATCACTCATCTCTTCGTTTGTCATTCTGTCTTTTTCAACACTGCGCTGCAAGTTTCTCCGAATGGTTTCAAGACCCCGGTCGACAAATTCAGTCTTGATATCGTTCAGGATCACTCCAAAGCCCCTCACGGCGGCAACTTGAGCGATACCGTTTCCCATCTGACCCGCACCCACGACGCCGAATGTTTTTATGTCCATTTTTCTCTCCCATCTCTCATTTCTCCTTGATGCTCTCCATGAGAAATTAAGGTTGATACACTCGTAAAAAGTCTTTTGTGAGCGACATTTGATCATTTGGGGATTCAGCGTTTCAAACGATGATTCCTTAAATTTTTCAAGCTGTTTGAGACGCTTACAACGAGTTCTTGAAATTTAGCAGCACCGCTTGAAACGCCCCCAAACGGTCACTGAGCGAGCAAAAATTGACTTTTTACGAAACCCTCTTATCGTTTTACGACCATGGCAACCCCCTCACCACCGCCAAGACACAAAGACGCAACCCCGATGTTTTTGTCCTGCCGAATCATTTCATGTAAAAGGGACACCAGCACCCGGCATCCGCTGGCACCGATGGGATGTCCCAAAGCGACGCTTCCGCCGTTTACATTCACCTTGTTGTGGTCCAGCTTAAGTTCCTTCAGCACCGCCGCCGTGGAACCGCTGAACGCTTCGTTGATCTCGAAAAGGTCCACATCTTCAATGGAGATTCCTTCCTTTTCCAGACATTTGGGAATGGCCCAAATGGGCGCCACAAGAAGGTATTTCATATCCATGCCGAATGATGCCTGAGAACCGATCGTCCCCAGGATCTCACATCCCAGCGCTTTGGCCTTGTCTTTGGACATGACGACCACCGCGGCTGCGCCGTCACTGATGATGGAAGCATTGCCGGCTGTACCCCTACCGTCTTTTTGAAATGCCGGTTTCATTTTTGAAAGGGCGTCAAAAGTCGTCTCACGGGGACATTCATCCTGATCAAAAACAACCGGACTCCCTTTTCGCTGAGGGACTTCAACAGGTACGATTTCATCCTTAAACCGCCCTGTTCGGATGGCTTCAAGCGTACGACGGTACGATTCAGCGGCATAACGGTCCTGGTCTTCGCGGCTGATGTTGTACTTTTCCGAACACAGCTCATTGGAAACACCCATATGAAAATCGTTGACAATATCCCAAAGACCGTCATGAACCATATGATCTTCGAGCTTACCCGGTCCCATACGATATCCAAAACGACCTTTTTCAAGATAATACGGGGCCATTGTCATGTTTTCCATTCCGCCAGCAATGACGACATCGGCATCACCGACTTGAATCGCCTGGGCAGCCAGCATGACCGCCTTTAAGGCTGAACCGCAAACCTTATTCACAGTGATGCATTCAACCCCATATGGCATATCAGCCATGATGGCCGCCTGCCTGGCAGGATTCTGTCCATACCCGCACGGAAGCACCATTCCCATTATCACTTCATTGACGGAATCCTTTGATATACCCGCCCGTTCAACCGCCGCTTCGATCACGACGGCGCCCAAACGTGTGGCTCCCGTACTGCCCAAAGAACCATTGAAACTCCCCAATGGGGTTCTTACCGCACTCACGATCACTGCTTCTCTCATGTCGATCTCCTTTTCTTCTCTTTCTATAATCTATCTCAAAACCTTTTAACGCGAATATTTCATGAAAATTTTTGAGGGACCTTTTTATTGGCGATAAAAAATTTTTAAGTTATTTATTTGAGATTCGGAGTGTCTTTATTTTTTTAATCAGATACGAAATCCCGTTTGTTTTAACGGGGGCCGCACAAGAGTTTTTATGCGAAGCGTACCTGTTGTACGTTGAGGATGGAAACTCGCGGAGAACACCGCTCATCGGAAAAAAGACTATTTATGAGCTGGAAACACTACATGTTTCGTCGATACCTCCCCCCCACATCATACAATGCCTGGGTAATCTGGCCCAGGGTACACACTTTAACGGTCTCCATAAGTTCCGCAAAAATGTTTTCTTTTGACAGAGCGACCTTCTGAAGACGTTTCAGTGCGTTATCGACTTCCTTTTGATGTCGTTTCTTGAACGCCGCCAGGCGCTTAAGCTGTGATTTCTTTTCAGCTTCGGTGGCCCTGGACAACTCGATACATTCGCTGAGTTGTTCCAGATCGGCATCCGGATCACGAAACGTATTGACACCGATGATGGGTAACTCACCGGTGTGTTTTAAATTCTCATAATAAATCGATTCCTCTTGTATCTTGCTCCTCTGATAACCGGTCTCCATGGCGCCTAAGACGCCCCCGCGTTCGGCGATCCTTTCAAATTCAGTAAGGACGGCCTCCTCCACCAGCCGTGTCAGCTCCTCGACGACGAAGCTTCCCTGACTCATATTCTCATTTTTTGCAAGACCCCATTCCCGGTTGATAATAAGCTGGATCGCCAAAGCGCGACGGACCGATTCATTGCTCGGCGTCGTAATGGCTTCATCAAAGGCATTGGTGTGTAAACTGTTGCAATTGTCATACACCGCACATAGTGCCTGAAGCGTTGTCCGGATGTCATTAAACTGAATATCCTGGCTGTGTAAGGAGCGACCCGATGTCTGCACATGATATTTCAACATCTGAGAACGGGCGGATCCGCCGTATTTATGCTTCATGGCGATCGACCATATGCGTCTGGCCACCCTCCCGATTACGGTATATTCCGGATCCATGCCATTGGAAAAGAAAAAGGACAAATTGGGTGCAAAGCTGTCAATGGGCATGCCCCGGGACAGATAATATTCGACATAGGTAAATCCATTCGCCAGTGTAAGGGCCAGTTGCGTAATCGGGTTGGCACCGGCCTCGGCGATATGGTACCCCGAAATGGAAACCGAATAGAAATTTCGGACGTTGTTTTCTATGAAGTATTCCTGGATATCCCCCATCATTCTCAATGCAAATTCAATGGAGAAAATACAGGTGTTTTGTCCCTGATCTTCTTTTAAAATATCCGCCTGAACCGTTCCTCGCACATTGGACAGCGCTTTGGATCGAATGTCACTGTATTCTTTTTTCGAAGGCTCCCTTCCTTTTTGACTTCGCAACGCGTCAACCTGCTGATCAATGGCAGTATTTAAAAACATGGCAAGCATGATGGGCGCAGGGCCGTTGATTGTCATGGAAACAGATGTGTTGGGAGCGCACAAATCAAAACCGTCATAAAGAACTTTAACATCGTCAAGGGTACATATGCTGACGCCGGAAGTGCCGACCTTCCCGTAGATATCGGGCCTGGGGTCCGGGTCGTACCCATATAATGTTACGGAATCAAATGCCGTAGACAAACGTTTTGCTTTGGCGTCAGCAGATAATAGCTTGAATCGTCTGTTGGTCCTGGCAGGATCTCCTTCTCCTGCAAACATGCGGGTTGGATCTTCGTCAACCCGTTTTAGCGGAAAAACGCCGGCGGTAAACGGAAAATGGCCGGAAACATTTTCTTCCCTCAACCACGTGTAAATTTCTCCGGGGTCCTTGAATTTGGGAAGCACAATTTTCGGAATTTTGGAATGCGCCAATGATGTCGTGTAAAGTGAAACACTGACCTTTTGGTTCCGCACGCGGTATGTAAGTTCGTCTTTACTGTACGTCTTCTTAATTTTTTCCCACTCATCAAGCAGACGGGTCGTCTCAGGATACAGGGCGTCTTCGGCCGCTGCAATTTCCATTTTAAGCCGGTTTAAAACCTCCGATGTATCTCCGTTAAGATGATCACCGCTTACGGCCGTTGCAGCCTCCTTGAGGTGCCAGACCTTTCGCACTGCATCTGCCTGCTCTTGCGTTTTCTCGTGATAGTTCTTGATGGTATCGGCAATTTCAGCAAGGTAGCGGGTTCGCTCCGGAGGAATAATAATTGTTTTGGTTGTAGATGTCATTGTTTCAGGTCTTAAAAGGCCAGAATCAAATTCAATCCCTGTTCTTTCCGCCAATGCATCGATAATCCCGTGATACAGGGCCGTAACACCATCGTCATTAAATTTGGAAGCAATGGTTCCGTAAACCGGCATTTCCTTGGGGGACTTGTCCCATGCCTTCCGGTTGCGCTGTACCTGCTTGCGCACATCGCGCACCGCATCTTCACCGCCCCGTTTCTCATATTTGTTCACGACAATGAGATGGGCAAAATCGAGCATGTCTATTTTTTCGAGTTGGGTGGCGGCCCCGAATTCACTGGTCATAACATAGATCGATAAATCAACAAGATCGATAATACTGGAATCTCCCTGCCCGATTCCTGCTGTTTCCGCAATCACAAGATCAAAGCCTGCAGCTTTCGCAACGTCTATTGCTTCAGCCAGGACATGGGGGATTTCTGTCCGGGACCGACGGGTTGCAAGGCTCCGCATATATACCCTCGGACTTTCAATGGCATTCATACGTATTCTGTCACCCAAAAGTGCACCGCCGGTTTTGCGTCGGGACGGATCGCTGCTGATGATCGCCAGCTTGATATTTTTAAGATCGTTCAAAATTCGCAGTATAAGTTCATCTGTCAAAGACGATTTCCCGGCCCCACCGGTTCCGGTAATACCGATAACCGGTATTTTTCGTTTGCCGATCTTTTTTTGAATTTGAGATCTGAGTTCGGCGAGATGGCCGTCTTCCTTTGCCTTGGCCTGTTCAACAGCAGTAATCAGGTTTGCAACCATGAACGTGTTGTCCGAAGACAGATCTGCAAAGTCAAAACCGGTGTTGTTAACGGTAGAAAAATCCATGAGTTTAACCATGTGATTAATCATACCTTGAAGCCCCATTTTGGCACCGTCCTCAGGAGAATATATTTTGGTGACGCCGTACGACTCCAGCGTCTGAATCTCTTCAGGTATAATCACCCCGCCCCCGCCGCCGAAAACCTTGATATGTGGAACACCGCTTTCTTTCAAAAGATCGACAATGTATTTAAAAAATTCCACATGCCCCCCCTGATAACTCGACACCGCTACCCCTTGAACATCTTCCTGGATTGCAGCATCGACGATTTCATGGGCAGAGCGGTTATGTCCGAGATGAATGACCTCGACACCGGCATCTTGAAGTATGCGACGCATGATATTTATGGATGCATCATGACCATCAAAAAGAGATGTGGCGGTAACGACTCTGATAGGGTGTTTGGGTTTATAAACCTCAACTTCCATTGTCATGCATCCTCCTTAAATTAGATATACCAAAAATAAATTCGGTTTGGAGTTCGATATAATCTTCAATACTGTAATGTCGGGCGAGGAACCAGCGCCTAAACGTCCACATATGGCCCAAAACAGAAATATTGTGCGCGATAAGCTCCATGGTGCGCTCACTTAAACGGGGTAAATCACCCGATGAAATCAGACGTGCAAGTACTTCCATGAAAATACCGGTGATACGCACTTCATTCTCGAGTACTTTTTTACGCCATTGAGGTGGAAGAGATTGGGTTTCCTGGTAAATCAACAGAATATGATCGCTCATCCGGTTACAAACCAAAAAATATTCACGAATCACTTCGGCCAGTGAATTGCGACCGCCAGATGCCCTTGACATCGCTTCCGTCACGCCCCGCTCGACCTCTGCATGGATTGCATCGCAAACCAGATACAAAATATCCTCTTTAGAGGCGATATATTCATACAATGAACCGATGGAAATCCCGGCGGAACGGGCGATCTGCCGTGTTGTGGTCTTGTGAAACCCATGATTGATGAACAATTGAACCGCAGCATCTACAATCTGGCGATGCCGAAGCTCCACAAGTTCAGGATTTTTTATTTGAGTGGGAATTCCTTTTGTGGCATGCCTTTGTTCCATGATACACCCAATATGTTGTTCGATAGACATTTAACGCAGAATAATTTCTGAACGAGCGCTCGTTCACATTTGATACCATGTCCCCATCTTCACTGTCAAGATTTTTCCTTTGGACAGACACGCTTGATACTCTAAGGAATGCATTACAAATCGGGCAGTAAGAAAGATATTGACAAGTTTGTTCATCAAAGGTACAAATGGATTCGATCTTGTGACCGAGCGCTCGTTCACAATACTATAAAATAATTTGTCCATACATTCGCAAAAAGTTTACGATAACGCCCTTGTTAATCCGTAAAATGAATGACCTCGGATGAAAAGCGTTTAAGTTTTTTCGATCCCTGAGATGGACATATCTTGTCTAATAGCAATTTTATCCCTTCGACATTTATGCTATGATGCCTGTATAATTTTAACTTGAAAACTACCCGTTGAAAGAAAGAACTATTATAAAGTTTAAACAAAAGGAGGGCACCGCATGGAAAAAAATCCCATAATTGTCGATAAGCAGGATATGATCGGTGTGATTACACTGAACCGACCCGAAGAGATGAACACCTTTAATATTCCGTTTGCCAGAGCATTGAATGATGCGCTTCGGGATATGGATCAGGATGACGCTGTTCGAGTGGTGGTAATTCGGGCAGCGGGCAAACATTTTTCGACCGGCATCTCCCTGCCCGAGTTCCAGGGAAAAAGCCCCAAGGAACTCCGGGAGTTTCTGAACTTGATGGATGAGTTTTATCACACCCTGCCCCGGATGAAAAAGCCGGTAATCGCCTCGGTCAAGGGCGCTGCGGTGGCCAATGGCGCCGGCCTTGTGTTTGCCTGTGATCTTGCAGTGGCCACCGAAAATGCGAAGTTCGGAACCACCGCTATCAATGTGGGATTAATCTGTTTGGGTCCGGCCGTACCCCTTGCGCGCCATGTGGGCCGCAAGAAGGCCCTTGAAATGATCCTGACCGGAGATATTATTTCGGCTGCTGAAGCGGAACGACTCGGACTTATCAACAAAACCGTACCTGATGAGGAACTTGAAGCAGCCACAATGGAACTTGCCGCCAAACTTGCTCAAAAAAGTCCCTTGGCGGTACAAACCGGAAAAGCCGGCGTCTACGCCATGTCGGAAATTCCTTATCACCAGGCTTTGGATTATATGGATGAATTGTTCGCTTCGCTTTGTGCTACAGAGGATGCTGTTGAAGGAATTGACGCTTTTCTGAAAAAACGGAAACCGGTCTGGAAAAACAAATAACCCGGAGGGCCATATTGAATTTTGATCTCACCAAAGAACAGGAAATGATCCGAAAAGAAGTCCGGAAATTCGCACAAAGCGAAATTGCGCCGGTGGCCATAGAACTTGATGAAGAAGAAGCGTTTTCCGCTGAACTCACACAAAAAATGGGGGAAATCGGTCTCTTCGGCATGTTTGTCTCTGAAGAATATGATGGTCAGGACATGGACTATCTGTCCTACATCATTGCCGTGGAAGAGATTGCAAGGGTGGATGGATCCCAGGCAGCCACCGTTGCAGCCGGAAACTCTCTGGGAATCGGCCCCATATACTATTTTGGCACCGAGGAACAAAAGAAAAAGTACCTCCCAAAACTCTGCACCGGTGAGGGGTTGTGGGGTTTTGGCCTAACGGAACCCACCGCCGGTTCCGATGCCGGCGGAAGCAAAACCACCGCTGTAAAGGATGGCAATGAATGGGTTCTCAACGGATCTAAAATTTTCATCACCAATGCCGCCTGCGAGTTGAGCATGGGGGTAACGGTTCAGGCGGTTACCGGTACCCGACCCAGCGGAAAACCGGAATATACGTGCTTTTTGGTTGAACACGGAACCCCGGGCTTTAAAGCCGTAACCATGCATAAAAAGATGATGTGGCGGGCTTCAGACACCGCTGAACTCTATTTTGATGATGTCAGAATTCCCGAAGATAATATTTTGGGCATCAAGGGAGACGGTTTTCACCAGATGCTCGCAACCCTTGACGGCGGAAGGCTCTCCATAGCTGCAATGGGGCTTGGGGGAGCACAAGGGGCATACGAGGCCGCACTCAAATACGCCAAAAATAGGGTTCAGTTCGGTCAACCGATCTGCAAGTTCCAGGCCGTGGCCTTTAAACTGGCAGATTGCGCCCTTGAAATCGAATGTGCCCGAAATCTTTTATACAAGGCCTGCTGGCTGAGAGATCATCAACGACCATTTGAAAAAGAAGCGGCCATGGCCAAACTCTACTGTTCCGAACTTATGGGCAGGGTGGCGAATCATGCCGTTCAAATCCACGGGGGATATGGCCTGATGAAGGAATACAATGTGGAAAGATTTTACCGAGATCAGAAACTTTTAGATATTGGAGAAGGGACTTCCGAGGTTCAGAGAATCGTCATTTCGCGGTATATCGGATGCTAGGATTGTTGATTGACGATTGAAAATTGAAGCTCCCAGGAGCAAGCTGAAGGAAATCTTCGACTGTACTGACGTTTGTCAGGCAACCATTAACCCATGATGTTTGACAAAGGATTTTTGCGATGGATGAAAAAGTCCTGCTGACAGAAGAACGGGACGGGATAGCAATTCTTACGCTAAACCGGCCCGAGGTGATGAATTCTTTTAATTTTGCATTGCTTCATGCGCTGAAAGAACAAATTGAATCACTTAAATTCAATAAGAACATTCGTGTGGTCATCATTACCGGCGCCGGCCAAAAGGCTTTCTGTGCCGGAGCAGATTTAAAAGAAAGAACCACCATGAGTGAACTTCAGGTAAAAACGTTCATTTTTACCATAAGAAATCTTTTTACCGCCATTGAATACCTCAACAAACCGGTGATTGCCGCCATAAATGGTGTTGCTTTGGGCGGAGGAACAGAACTGTCCCTTGCCTGTGATATTCGTATCGCTTCTACAAACGCTTCAATGGGGCTCACAGAAACCCGCCTGGCCATCATTCCCGGTGCAGGGGGAACCCAGAGGCTTCCGAGATTGATCGGGCGGGGCAAGGCAAAGGAACTCATTTTTACCGGACGTCGTGTAAGTGCCGAAGAAGCCTTACAGATCGGCCTTGTCAATCAAGCATGCGAACCCGGATTACTTCTTGAAAAATGCCTCAAAATGGCCGCCATGATCTGTGAAACCGGCCCAATAGCCATTGAACAAGCCAAATACGCCATCAATTACGGGCTTGAAACCGATCTTCACACGGGTCTCGGCATAGAATCGAATGCATATTGGGTAACCATTCCAACAGAGGATCGTCTCGAAGGTTTAGCTGCTTTTAAAGAGAAACGAAAGCCAGTATACAAAGGTAAATAATGCCCATCCATAAATCCATATTGGGCACCAATAGAGTTTCCAATGCAGAAATTAACAATTTTTCGCAAGGTCAAGTCGAAGATCCCGGACTTTGAGCGGGGGAAATCAAGGAATTACGCGTCCCGCCCCCGAGCGGGAACAAGTAATTCCGCAGATTGACCCCAGAGAAATAGGTGCTGCATTTCACAGGGCGGGCGCAGAGATTGTGGAAAAGGATCATTTCTGGATGGAAACTAAATAGAGGAAATCCTATGACCAACGAAAATCGATCATTCTGGGAAAATGAAGAAAAAAACCTTGATGAACGGGTTTACCAGGCCATGTGGCCCGGTGGAGAAAAAGCTATCGAGAGGCTGGTCAAACAAGGAAAACGCCCGGCCAGAGAACTTATCGGCAAACTCATCGATCCGGATACTGAATTTTATGAACTCGGTCGTATCGCAGGGTTTGGAATGGATTACCCCGGCGTCATGGATGTTCCCTGTGGCGGTCTTGTGACAGGATTGGGAAAAATTCACGGCAACTGGACCATGATTTTCGCCAATGACAGTCGTGTGAAAGCCGGAACCTACTTCCCGATTACCTTAAAAAAACACATGAGAGCTCAGGCAATTGCCGAACGCTGCGGGCTGAACTGCGTATATATTGCGGATTCGGGCGGCGCTTTCCTCCCCATGCAGGCCGAGGTTTTCCCCGACGATCAGCATTTCGGATCCATGTTTTATAATATGGCGCGCATGTCGGCAATGGGCCTTAAGCAGATTACCTTGAGCACCGGCGGCAATACGGCGGGAGGCGCCTACATCGTTTTTATGGCCTGCCAGTCGGTGATGATCGATAAGCTGGCCTATTCTTTTTTAGGCGGCCCCCCGCTGGTAAAGATGGCAACCGGTGAAATTATTTCCGCCGAAGACCTTGGCGGGGCAAAAGTCCATACCCAAATTTCAGGCGGTGCGGATTATTTTTGCGCCAATCAGGATGAAGCCATTGCCCATGTTAGAGAGATACTCATGCTGGAACCGCCTCAGAAACTTCATTTCCACCGCTACGCTGAAACACCCCCGCGTGTGCCTGAAGGGTCCATTTACGAAATTCTGCCGGCATCTGTTCACCAGGGAATCAATGTTCGTAAATTTCTCCATGCGATTGCTGATGACAGCCTCTTTTCTGAATATAAAAAGGATTACGCCCCTGGACGCGGCGATAATATCATCACCGGAAAACTGCGACTTAAGGGCATTACTGTAGGTGTCGTTGCATCCAACGGCGTCGGCATTATATTTTTTGAAGCAGCGTGTAAAGCCACGGAATGGATCATCCGCTGCTGTCAGGAAAAGATTCCTCTGCTTTTTGTTCAGAGCTCACCCGGTTACATGGTCGGATCAGAATCAGAACACATGGGAATTGGAAAATATGGCGCGGATATGGTGAGGGCGGTTTCATGCGCCCAGGTGCCCAGAATCCAGCTGGTGATCGGACCGGATAATGGGGCGGCCAATTACGGAATGTGCGGCAGGGCCTACAGACCCCACTTTCTCTTTTCCACAATGCGGGCAAGAACATCCGTCATGAGCGGACGGAGTGCTGCAGGGGTCCTGTTATCCATCGAAGAGCGAAAACGGGCCAGCCAAAATAATCCGATGTCCGAATCAGAAAAAGAAAATTTCAGCCAGCATCTGATCCAAAAATACGATGGAGAAGCACATCCGTTTTACTGCGCTGCCCGTCTTTTGAATGACAGGGTCTTGAAATTTTCTGAAATTCGCGACTGGCTTGCAATAGCATTTGAGATAAGTCTTTTGAAACCGATCGGAGATCCTTCTTTTGGGAACTTTCGATTTTGATTTTGATGGTATATAAACATATCGCCTTTCATAAAACACATGGCGATGAGCCTCCACTGCTCAGATTGGGCAAAAACACTAGCGTATTATGAGTTTTTACATAAAAATATGGGTGTAAAACTTGAATTGCAAATCTAAAATACATAGTGTCTGTCCATAAATTGGAATTTTTGTTCAAGATCAAGGCATGCGAAAAAAATAACCACAGGCATATGTGTAATATTCCGAGGATTATTTTTTGAGCATAACGCAAAGATTGGATAAAAAGACCATTTATGGACAGACACTACCTAAGGAGAAAAGATGACACGACTACAATATCCAAAAAAGGTTGTTTTGGGAGATATTACCGTCAGAGACGGTTTTCAGCACGAAGAAAAATTTATTCCAACCGAGGCAAAACTGTGGATGGCTGAAGAGCTTATCCTTGCAGGGTTTAAACGCTTAGAGGTCACCAATTTTGGAAATCCCAAGGTGATGCCTCAGTTTAAGGATGCCGACGAACTTTCGAAACGCCTTCATGCCAGCAAAAAAGTCGGTCATCTATTAAAAGATGTGGAAATTACCGCCATAACCATCCGTGAAAGGGCTGTGGATCGAACCATCCAGGCCTGTAAGGAAGGCTATGGACCGGACCGAATTCTGTTTATGGTTTCGACCAGCGAATCCCACCATAGAACCAACTCCGGGCTCTCACTTGATGAATACTGGAAGATGTGCGAAACCTATATACCCAAAGCCCATGATGCGGGAATGAAAGTCTGCGGAACGGTAAGTACCATCTGGGGATGCCCCATCGAGGGGCCCACGGAGTTGAAAAAAGCCGTTGAATTTACACAGCGTTGGCTGGATATCGGAGCGGACGATATTGAACATGCCGATCATGACGGGTCTGCGCCGCCCAATAAAGTGTACGAGTACTATTCCATGATTTTAGATGCCATCCCGGACCCATCCAAACATGTGGCCCATTTTCATGTCACCCGGGGTTGGGGGCTTGCCAATGTATTGGCTGCGCTTCAAGCCGGAATCACCCATTTCGAATCGACCATGGGCGGAACCGGCGGCCAGCCCGCCAACTTTATGGACGGCGTCCCTGTTGCCGGCACCGGAAAATACTATTACCAGGATCCGGGGATTGTGGGACTTGTCTCCACTGAAGATATGGTGGTGATGATGGATGAAATGGGTATTGATACGGGTCTTGATGTAGACAGAGTACTCAACATTGGGCGTATGTTGGAAAAGATTATCGGCCGGCGGCTCCGGTCGGAATGTGTACATACCGGACGAATACCCAAAGGGTTGACCGGACGAATATAATACCTGAATCTTGCATGAAATAATTGTTATTGTAAGTTTTATTTGTATCTGCTTTGGAATATTTTTTTAAGAAAACACTTTACATTTAAAGATTTGAATTCGAAATTCGTACTTCGAATTTTCCGGTTCATCCGGGATGGGAGCATAAAATGGAACGCAACAAAAAGCCCCCCCACATCAATGTAGACTTTTTTGAAGACCTGACCGGTGATATTTCTGAATCGTCCCGCGAAGGCGTCGATGAAATCGGCAAACGGATCCGAATGCTGAGAGAACACAAAGGGCTCTCTTTAGAAGAGCTTTCAAACATGACGGGGTTCGACGTAGAACTGTTGTCAAACATCGAGGCCAATAAAGTGCAGCCTCAGCTCGGAACGGTGATCAAGCTTTCCAAAGCCCTTGACAGCGCTCTCAGCCGTTTAATTTCCGGGATCGGCGACAAAATGTATTCCATAACCCGTAAGAATGAACAAAAAATCGTCTCTCGATCCACCGCTCAGAAGGGCAAAACGCAGGTTTACACCTATAAGAGTCTTGCCCCCGAGGTAAAGGGGCGCCACATGGAAGCACTCATCGTACAGCTTGAAGAGAATCCCGACAAAGAATTTTCAGTGCATGACGGTGAAGAGTTTATTTACGTTCTGGACGGCATCGTTGCGCTGAATATCGGAGAAGATGCATTCGAACTCGAACCCGGAGACAGTGCCTACTATTTGTCTACAACACCGCATCTGATCGCTTCCAAAAAAGGAAAAGCGACCATACTGGCCGTGCTCTACGAAGGATAGCCTGAATTACTCATGAAGAACATCAAAAGTAGGATATAAAAATACCATTTCAATATATCAAACAACAATTTGAAATCATTCGAAATACAACATATAATTCTTAGAAAAAGAAGAAAAGCGTTTTTGATGTTCTTCATCAAAGGCTGGCCGGAGCATTACAGGAACTGCGTTATTCAGCGCTCGAAGTAAAGTGCTACGTCTTCGCGCTGAAATGCCTTGTTCATGAAAAGCTCCAGTCAGTGAGAAATTCAGGCCAGCTCAAATAAGAAAATCTCTTTTTTATAAAGTGGAAACCCAATACTAAAAATGACCCTCCCTGCCTGTAAGCATTAATGGAATGAGATTTAAACTTCACTCCAACAAATATAGAAAATTAACATGTTTAATTGAAAGGAAATGTCGGAAAAGGAGAAATATTGGACTTAAGCAACGTTAATACCATTGAAGATTTGGATCACGAACACTCCGCCAAGCTTGTCCTGGACATGTTTCATCGCATCATCATCCACTACGCCTTGTGGTTTAATGAAATCAAACATCAGATGGGGATGGAAAAGGCCCTGGATGTTCTGAATATTGTATCTAAAAGGGGCTATGAAATTCAAATGAAAAGACTTTCAAAAGTTCTTGGGTTTGAAATGAAAGACAACATCCCGCTGCCGCTGCTGAACATGTCGAAAGAATCATTGATGGCACTTATGGATAGCGTGGCCGCGAACTGGGTGGTCAACGATGGTGTGTGGTTTCAGGCGGTGGAATTTACCAGAGGTATGAACGACGCCAAACGATGTAATGATTCATGCTGGGCCCAGTTTTCGCCCTTTGAAGCCTGGGCCGTTAAAAATTTTTTGAACCTTCCGGCAAAACCGGGTCTTGAGGGTCTTAAAAAGGCCTTGAATTTTCGTGTTCATGCTCGTGTTAACACGCATTCCATTGTCAATGAGGGGTCTGACAGTTTTATCTTTCAGATGAATGAATGCCGGGTTCAATCTGCAAGAAAACGTAAAGGGCTGGACGATTATCCATGTAAATCCGGAGGACTTGTGGAATATACGTATTTTGCCAGATCTGTTGATCCAAGAATTCGTACCGAGTGTATCGGGTGTCCACCGGATGATCATCCCGAAAAATGGTACTGTGCATGGCGCTTTAGAATCACAAATTCGGATTCCGGCGCATCGGAAGATGAGATTTAATGATTTATTATCTTTTTAATGTTGTATTAAAAAATTGAAACGCTCAATTTAGGTTAAATTAATTGGCGCCGTATTGCAGAGAAAGATACTGGGCCGAATCAACCAGATCCTTAAGCGGAAAAGGTTTTGCAAAAACAGTATCAAATTCGGTGCCTTCAAAGAGCCAGGGTGTTCCTGAAAAGCCTATGATTGGGGTATGCGGTCTATCGGAATTACGGATGTGCTTAACAACATCCCTGCCATCTAATCCCGGCATCAAAATATCTGTGATGACCAGGTCAAAGTGACCGCTGTCGAATTTTTGAATTCCCTTATATCCATCCAGGGCAATTTCAACCTTAAAGCCGGCTCTCGATAATGCCTCCCGAACGACACTTAGAACCGCCTTTTCATCATCAATGACTAAAATATGACGCATGGCACAACCAGATTCGTTGACTTGGGTATATGTTGTTTACAGTTTTGGGTAGATTGCCGTGAACTGACATCTGTGAAACCTCGGGTATATTAAAAGGTCGCGTTTATCTTGTCAAATCGAACAAGAGCGTTTTGACCCCGTATTATCAAAAAGTTATTTACAAATCCTATGTAACTGATATTGTAAGCTACTTTTGAGTGTCAGTTGCTAAGTTGCCAAAAACACGACTTTTTTTAAAATC